>DATDEH010000081.1 GCA_036523395.1 Candidatus Limnocylindria bacterium
GATCAGCAAGTACACCAAGATCGTCAGCGAAACTCCGAAGGTCATCCGTTTCGAAGGCGAGCTCATCGGCCAGACCGGCCCGGTCTGGCACTTCCAATACACGCGTATGTACAAGCTGCCCAAGGGCTATCTCGCCGCGGCGCACGACCTTCATGAAGGCATCAAAGTCGCGTACGCGGACCAACCGGGCGGTCTCCCGAAAGCGTTCGAGAACCCACTCGTTCGCGAGTTTCTCGAGGATGAGCTGCGCTTCCGGAAGATCGTCGGCGCCGAGCACGCCCGCACCTAGCAGCCGCGACCGTAAATCGGCGCGGCCAGCAAAGCGCGTCCCCGGCGGTCCTATCGATGAGCCTGCGCGCGCGCGCTGCGACGACCCAGCGCCGCCAGAGCTGATGCACGGCATCGAGCAGTTCAACGCCGGCGAGTTCTTCGAGCAGCACGAGACGCTCGAGCTCCTGTGGCGCGACACTCGCACACCGGTGCGCGGCCTGTACCACGGCATCCTCCAGATCGGCGTCGGCTTCCACCACTGGCGCAACGGCAACTTCCACGGCGCATCGACCCTTCTCGAAGAGGGGATCGAGCGCCTCCGCCCGTTCGCGGCGCGCTGTCAGGGTGTCGACGTCAGCGGGCTCATCGCGAACGCGACCGCAGCGCGCGAGCGGCTGATCGCCCTGGGCTCGGAGGGCTTTCGCAGCGTCGACATCACCTCTGTCGCGCCCCGCATACGCTTCACACCATAGTGCCGCTTACGGCCGCGACGCCGACCATGAGCGACCACGACCAGGCCCGCACGTGGGCCAAGCGTCTGGGTCGGGTCGGCGCGTGGACGCTTGATGTCGAGCGGCTCTCCGCCGCGGCGGCGCGCGAGTACGTCCGGGAGCTTGAGGGCCTCGACATTCGCGCCTTGTGGATCCCGGAGACGCTCGGTAGCAAAGAGATCTTCGCGCACGCGGGTCTGCTGATGGCTGCGAGTGAGCGACTCGTCATCGCCGCCGGCATCGCGAACATGTGGGCGCGCGACGCGACCGCGATGGCGAACGGGCACCGTGCGCTCTCCGAGGCGTACCCGGGACGCTTCCTGCTCGGCATCGGTGTGAGCGACGCCGGTGTGGTGAAGCTACGCGGCGCGTCGTACGACAAACCGATCGAGAGCATGACGCGCTATCTGGACGCGATGAATAGCGCGCCATACACCGGTGCGCCTCCGCCCGAGCCGCCCGGCCGCGTGCTCGCCGCGCTCGGGCCGCGGATGCTCCGTCTCGCCGCAGAGCGAACGATCGGCGCGCATCCCTATTTCGTACCGATCGAGCACACAGCGGTCGCGCGCAAGGAGCTCGGCCCCGGTCCGCTCCTCGCGGTCGAGCAGGCCGCGGTCCTCTCGAAGGACCCGACCCTCGCACGCGCGACGGCGCGAAGGCACCTGAAGCGCTACCTGTCGCTCGAGAACTACGCGAACAGCTTGAAGCGCCTTGGCTGGAGCGACGCGGACCTCGCGAACGACGGGAGCGACAGGCTGGTGGATGCGATCGTGGTCTGGGGCGACGCTGGCGACGTCCGCGCCCGCGTCGAGAAGCATCTCGCCAGCGGCGCGGACCACGTTTGCGTGCAAGTGTTGCGCGCCGATCTGAAGGGGCACCCACTCGCGGAATGGCGCGCACTCGCGCCTGCGCTGCTCTAGCGGTCCCCGTCGAGGTCTGACGGCAGCGGGAGCTCCGTCGGACGGAAATCTGTCTGGTCCCAGCCAAGCTCCGAGTACGGCGGCAGGTTCACGGCCTCGACGCCGCGCAGCTCCGGGATATCGGTGCGCAGCGCCCGCTCGACGCCGCTCTTGAGCTGCAGCGATGCGACCAGGCGGCTCGGACCGGGTCGCGTGAGCTCCACGCGCAGCTTCGCGATGCCGTCCTCGACATCGACGAGATCGACCTTGCCGCCACTTCGCTCGAGGTAGGGGCGCATCTCGGCGATCTTCGCGGCGACGCGCTCTTTGAGGTCGGGCATCCGCGCGAGCATACGGGGTCCCCTGGTGGCAGCATTGGCGTTCCATGTGTTATCCGCCCGGCGCCCGCCCGCCCGATGTGCCCGCCGATCTCGTGCCGATCTCCGGCGGCGCGGCGGGCGAGGACGTCATCCTCACCAGTGAGGACGCCAGTCGCTTCCGCGCGCATCTCGCGAAGGCCGGCGATGGCGACGGCGGCGTCGTGATCGCCCCTGATGTCCGCGGACTGCATCCGTTCTATGAGGAGCTCGCCGAGCGATTCGCCTCCGCCGGAGTGCACGCGATCGCCATCGACTATTTCGGCCGCACCGCGGGTACGACGCGCCGCGGCGACGACTTCGAGTTCCGCGAGCACGTCGCGAAGACGAAGACCACGACGATCCAGGCCGACATCGCGAGCGCGATGGGCCATCTTCGCGGCGCGACCGACGCGCGACGCATCTTCGTCCTCGGCTTCTGTATGGGCGGCCGTCAGGCGTTCTTCGCGTCGGCCGAACACGCCGAGCTCGCCGGGGTGGTCGGCTTCTATGGCCGTCTCTCGACACGCGAGGGCGAGGAGGGCACAGCGCCGAAGGACCGCGCGCAGCGCATGCGCGCGCCGGTGCTGGGTCTGTTCGGCGGGGCCGACCCCGGCATCCCGGCGAGCGAGATCGCGGAATTCGACAGCGCCCTGAAGGACGCGCGCGTCCAGCGCCACATCGTTACGTACCCGGGCGCCCCGCATTCCTTCTTCGATCGCACGTTCGCCGAGCACCGCGAAGCTTGCGATGACGCCTGGCGTCGCAGCCTCGCCTTCATGAAGACCGGCGACCCGGCATCGCGAGCGTGACGCGTGATATGGAACACATAGCGTCCGATTCGGTAAGGTAGGGCGCATGCGCGGTCTCTGGTATCTCACGCTCGGGTGCATCGCATTCGTCGCGATCACGTTCTTCGAGCAGCTGCCGATCGTGGGTTGGCTCGGCGGGATCGTCTCGGTCGCGGCGTGGGTCGTGATCGCACGCGCACTCGTCGGCGAGAACGGCTTCGACTTCGAGACGCCATTCGGCATCGGCTGGGCCGCCGTGATCGGTGCCGTGACCGGCTTCGTCGGCGCGCTCACGGCGTGGCTCGCTCAGACCGGCAACCTCATCGGCTTCACGACGCCGCCAGGCGACCGCTTCGGCGCGGCGTTCGGCTTCGTCGGCGCGAGCATCGGGATCGTTCTGTGGCCGCTGTTCGGCGCGGCTGTCTGCGCCATCGCGGCCCTCCTATCGGTCCGCCGACGCAGGGCGATCTAGCGCGTCAGGCGCTAAGCCGGAAGACGATCGAGCGCCTCAGGCGACGCGCCGGCGCTTGTGCGTCACGTAATCGACGAGCACGTACTCACCCAGACGCTCCGGCTCGACGTAGAACGCGCGGCCGGTGTTGATCTTCGACATCTGATTCACGAAGTCGACGAGGTAGTGCCCGCGGGCGAGCATGAAGGTGTTGATCGTGATGCCCTCGCGCGTGCAGCGGAGGACCTCGCGTAGGGTCATCTCGCGGGTGCGCTGCGTCGGCGGGTACGCGAACTGCGGCTCCGGATTTCCTGGCTCGAAATGCGCGGTCGGCTCGCCGTCGGTGATCAGGATGATCTGCTTGTTCTTCCCGCGTGAGCGCGCGAGCAGCGTGCGTGCCGTCTCGAACGCGTGCTGCATGTTCGTCCCGTAGATGTATTCGTTCCAGGTGAGCCGCGGGAGGTCCTGCGGCTTCAACTGGCTTGCGAGCGCGGAGAAGCCGACGATGTACAGGTCGTCCTTCGGGAAGGTCGAGCGGATCAGCGAGTCGAGCGCGAGCGTGACCTTTTTCGCGGCGAGGAAGCAGCCGCGGAACAGCATCGAGCGCGACACGTCCACGAGGATCGCCGTGGCCGACTGCGTCATAAGCTCGGTGCGGTAGACGGAGAAGTCCTCCGCCGCGAGCTTCACCGGCACGTGCGCCCCGTCGCGGTAGACCGCGTTCTTCACCGTGTCCGGCAGGTCGAGGAGGAACGGGTCTCCGAACTCGTAGGTCTTGAGCTCGTCGGTCGGATCGCCTCCGCGGCCCCGCGTCCGCGCGCGGTGGCTTCCGAAGGCGTCGCGCTTCAGCGTCGCGAAGATGTCTTCGAGCGAGCGCTGACCGATCTTGCGGATGCCACGCGGCGTCAGCTCGTAACGCTCGCCGTCCTTGCGGATGAGCCCGGCTTCTTCGAGGAGCTCGGTCATCTTCCGGAGCTGCTCGAGCGACTGCCGCGCGCCCGGACCGGCGAGGCGCTCGACGTCGTCCGCGTTCAGCGACTCGAGATCCTCCGCGGCGCGCGCCGAGCGCACGGTGTCCTCCATGTCCGAGAGCTGATTCATCTGATCCATGAGGCCGAGCGCCTCCGCGAGCGTCATGGGCTCATCGCCCGACATCGCGTGGTCGTAACTCTCCATCGGCATCAACTGCGACAGCGTTTCGGCCAGGTCGTTCATCGCCGACTGCAGGCCCGGGTCGTTGAATGCGGCGCCCAGCATTCCTTCGAGCTGATCGCGCATCTCCGGCGACATGCTCTGCCAGAGCGAACGCATGGCCGCCATGCCCTGCGCGAGCTGCCGGAGGAGGTCGTCCCAGTCCTTCGCGCCGCCCGCGAGCTCCGGGTACTGCCGCTGGAACGCTTCGAAGTCCGGCTCGCCGCCCTCCATGCGTTCCTTCAGTGCTCGATTGAGGTCGCGGATCATCTGCCGCGTGCGCTCGAGCTGCTCGGGCGTGAGATTGCGCAGCGACTCGCGCATGTTCTTGAAGTACGAGCCGAGCACCTGCTCTTGCAGGTCCTTGAGCAGCTCCTGGTACTTCTCCGCTGCTTTGGGCTCGACGAACTCGTAATCCTTCAGCGCGCGCACTGCGCGACCGAAGTCGTCCGGAAGGGCGTCGAGCTGAGCGAGTCGTTCCTGCGCGATCTTCTGCATGCCCTGGCGCAGCTGCTCGTTCGGCGCCTCGGCATTGCGGCGACGCTCGAGGCCCTCGCGCTCGAGGCGCTTCACTTCCTCGAGCTTCTCTTTCAGCTCGTCGAACACCTTGGAGAGATCGTGTCGCTCGGCGCGCTTCTGCTTCGCAGAACGCAGCCGTTCCAACAGATCCTTCATGCCCTCCATGCGACCCGGCATGCCCCAGCGCGAGAGCCGCGCGAGGGCGTCTTCGAGATCACCACCGGCAAGAAGCTCGTCCGACATCGCGCCGAGAAGCTCATCGGCCTCCAGCGCGTCCAGTCGCTGCGTGCCGTCCCAGCGGGAGTACTTGATCTCGCGACCGAAATCGTCCAGGCGGGGGAGCTCGCTCATGCGCTCGCCTTCCGCGCGTGGCCGAACTGCCCGCGCTCGCGTGCTTCAGCTGCACGGCGCACCCTCTCCTCGCTGCTGGCCACGCGCGCCCGCTCATCACGGGACGCGTCCAGTTCGGGCGCGCTGGGCGCAGACGCTCGTCGAGGGTGCGCCGTGCCGCTCGCGCACCCGAGCGCAGAGACGGTCGTCACGTTCACGCGCGGAATGTTGAGCGCGTATCCCCGCGCTCTTTGTTCAGCTTCCGGTTCAGATGCAATCCCTCGAGGACGAACTCCACGGCCGCAGCGACGGCCGCCGGATTCCCAGATGCTCCCAGCTTCGCTACCGCCCCTTTCATGCCGGGGATCTGGAGCGCTTGCTTCACGTATTCGCCGCTCGCTTGCGTGGAGGAAACGTGCATCGTCGCGCCGCGACCGAAGGCCGCTAGCAGCGAATCGAATTCGGCGAGCGAGAAGGTGCGGTTGAACACGTTGAGCACCGAACGCTGCACGAGCCGCTCGATGACGCGCTCCTCTGAGACGTCGCCGACGGACTCGAGCTCGATCTTCCCAGCTGTCGATGCGACGACCGCGGGAAGATCGCTGATGCGCGGCACGACCGTGGTCTCGCCGGTGCGCAGCGAGCGCTTCAGCGCGCTCGAGACGAGGTTCTCGTAGTTCGACACGGTCACGCGCACCGAGACGCCAGAGCGCTGCGATATCTCGGGCGAGCGCCGGGCGAGCTGAGACAGCTCCGCGAGGACCTCCTTCATGTAGCCAGGAACGATCGTCGTGATTCCCTCGTCGACGAAGGTGTTGCGCTCCTGCTCCATGATCCCGACCTCGATCGCGAGATCCTTTGGGTAGTGCGTGCGGATCTGCGATCCGAAGCGGTCCTTGAGCGGCGTGATGATGCGGCCGCGGTTCGTGTAATCCTCTGGATTGGCCGACGCGACGACGAACAGGTCGAGCGGCAACCGGACCTTGTAGCCGCGGATCTGCACGTCGCGCTCCTCCATGACGTTGAGGAGTCCGACCTGCACGCGCTCGGCGAGGTCGGGGAGCTCGCTCAGCGCGAAGATGCCGCGGTGCGTGCGCGGCACGAGGCCGTAGTGGATCGTGAGCTCGTCCGACAGATAACGTCCCTCGGCGACCTTGATCGGGTCGACCTCACCGATGAGGTCGGCGATCGAGATGTCCGGCGTCGCGAGCTTCTCGCTATAGCGTTGGTCGCGCAGCAGCCAGACAAGCTCGACCGAGTCGCCGTCGTTCGCCACGCGGTACTTGCACGCGGCGCAGATCGGCTTGAAGGGATCGTCGTTGATCTCACAGCCCGCGATGGCCGGCGCGACCGCGTCCAAAAGCTCTACGAGCTGGCGCGCGACGCGTGTCTTGGCCTGCCCGCGCTCGCCGAGGAAGATGATGTCCTGCCCGGAGAGGATCGCGTTCTCGATCTGCGGGATCACCGTCGAGTCGTAGCCGACGATGCCCTGGAACAGCTGGCGCTTCTCTGCGAGCGCGGTGATGAGATTCGAGCGGAGCTCCTCCTTCACAGTGCGGCTCTGGTAGCCGGTCTCTCGCAGCGCGCCGATGGTCTTTGGTCGGTCTGTCATTCGACGGGATCTCCTCTGATGTCTTTCGGGACCGGCTCGCCGCGATAGGACGCGAGCGCCTCGCGGACCTCGGGAATGGCGCGGCAGCCGCGCCCGAGGAGATCGGTGAGGTGCTCCGAGCGCCGGTCGATCTCTTCCACGAGAGCTTCACGCTCGGCGCTCTGTCGGAGCGAATGGATCAGGTCGAGCTCGGCCGACTCGTCGTGCCTGTGCGCGTCTTCGCGCTCGTCGTGCGTGACGAGCGGCAGGGCCGCGATGGTGCCGCCACGCGGCACGAGACGATGCACCGAGATCACGCGACGTGCGTAGCCTCCGCCGGTCGTCGCGTAGATCCGCATCACCATGAGCAGGTTCACGCGTGCGAGGTCGTTCCGGTCGACGCCGAGCTCGCCGACCAGCTGCGCGAGCGCTTCGTCGCACGAATCGGCATGCAGCGTCGATCCCAGCGCGTAGCCGCGCCGCAGCGCCTGGAAGACGCGCACCGCCTTCGGGCCCCACAGATAGACGGGGAGGTGGGACGACAGCTCGTTCGCGAGGAGCAGCGTCGCCTCGGGTCGCGTTTGGCCAAGGAAGTCGAACGTCTCGGCCCAGCCGCGGATGAAGACGCGGCGGGTCGCGTTCGGAAGGAAGTCCAGCAGGGCCGTGAGCGTCGTCGTCTTGCCGGAGTGCGGCTGCTCCGCCGCGATGAGCATCGAGCCGTGCGATTCGATGGTCATCCCGCACAGCGCAGCTGTTCGCGCGTCCAAGTTGCCGGCCTCGAGCAGCTGCGTGATCGACATCGGGACCGGTGGCTCCCAGTTCCAGCCCCACCAGCCGACCGGCATGTCGTAATCGCGCGGCGAAAGCGGGCGCTCGACGATGGGATACCGACGCTGCATCGGCGGCGACTCCATTGACCGAGGGTATCACGCTATCCTGCGAATTCTGTGAAAGAAAAGGCGCGAAAGACCGACACCGCGCCGACCGCGAAGCAGGAAGACACGCGACCCATCGACGATCCCACTCGACTTGCCGACGAGGCGCGCGCGACGGTCGAGAAGAACGCGACCGAGATCCGCAAACAGCACGTTCCCATCGCGACAGAACCTCCTACGGTCTACCGGCCCTGAGCGATCACCGCTTCGCGACCATCGCGGAGCTGCAGACGCTTTTGCGCAAACGCGTTATCTCCGCGGTCGAGCTCGCCGAGGAGACGTGTGACCGCCTCGCCGGCGTCGGTCCCCGCTACAACGCGGTCGCGACGGTCACGCGCGAGCGGGCTCTCGCGGAAGCGAAGCGAGCGGACGCCGCGCTCAAACGCCGCGAGCGACGACCGCTTCTCGGAATCCCGTACGGCGCGAAGGATCTGCTCGCGGCGAAGGGCGCACCGACGACATGGGGCGCTCCGCCGTATCGCGATCAGGTGATCGACCTGGACGCCACAGCGGTCGCGAAGCTCAAGCGCGCCGGCGCAGTGCTCGCGGCGAAGCTCGCGATGGTCGAGCTCGCCGGTGGGGGTGGCTATCGCTACCCGAGCGCCTCGCTGCAGGGTCCAGGCCGGAATCCGTGGAACGTCGAACGCTGGTCGGGCGGCTCGTCGAGCGGATCGGGTGCCGCGGTCGGCGGCGGCCTCGTGCCATACGCCCTCGGATCTGAGACCTCGGGCTCGATCGGGACACCATCGGCGTACTGCGGCGTGACCGGCCTGCGTCCGACCTATGGACTCGTCAGCCGCCACGGAGCGATGGCACTTTCGTGGACGCTCGACAAGATCGGGCCGATGGCCCGCAGCGCAGACGACTGCGGTGTCGTGCTGGAGGCCATCGCCGGCCCTGATGCCGCCGATCCAACAGCGTCGGGCCGTCGCTTCGAGCGTCTCGACGCGCGCACCGCGATCCGCGCGACCAAGCGCGCGCGTGTTGCGTTCGCGGAAGAGGACATCGAGGACCACGCATCACCCGAAGCGAAGCGTGCACTCGAACGTGGCGTCGAGGAGTTCAAGAAGATCGTGCCCAATCTCGTTCGCGCGACGCTGCCCGCGCTGCCGTTCGGTCCGCTCGTTTCCACCGTATACGCGGCCGAGGGCTCGACGATCTTCGCCGAGCTCATCGAGGGTGGGCGCTTCGAGGAGCTCGTCGACACGCGGCAGAGGGCTGGTCTCCGGGCCTCGCTGGACATCCGCGCGCGCGACTATCTCCAGGCGATGCGTCTTCGGGTGTCGGTGTCCGCCGGCTTCGCGGAGATCTTCAAGGACGCTGATGTGATCCTGTCGGTCGGCCGCACGATCACGGCGACGCCGATCACGCAGGCGCTCGACAGCCCGGGAATGACCGCGAGCAACCCGCAACAGACCAAGCGTCCCGGGAATACCGGGCTCATCGCCGCGGGCAACCTCGCCGGCCTGCCGGCGATCTTCTTTCCATGCGGATTCGGAACGGATGGGTTGCCTGTTGGCCTGCAGCTCGTCGGCCCGCCGTTCTCGGAGCGGCTTCTCGTCGCGCTCGCGTCCGCGTATCAGCGCGCGACAGACCACCACACCAAACGTCCGAGAGAGTGACGCGTGACCTCGCGCGACCCGTCGCCGTCGCGCTGATCAGACGCAGCGACGAGATCCTGGTCTTCGAGGTTCCCGATCCCGTGAAGCGCGTTACCGGATGGCGGCCTCCGGGCGGGACGATCGAGTTTGGCGAACAGGGTCGCGAGACGGTCGTGCGCGAGATTCGCGAAGAGCTCGACGTTGAGCTCGTCGACGCGGGCTACCTCGGAACAGTTGAAAACATCTTCACGTATCTCGGTGTCGCGGGGCACGAGCTCGTCCGCGTCTATTCGGCTCGCTTCGCGGACGCACGGCTGTACGATCGGGCCCGCTTCGATTGCGTCGAGGCGAACGGTGCGCGGTTCACGTGCATTTGGAAGCCGATCGCCGACTTCCGGGCCGGTACGCCACTCTATCCGGACGGGCTGCTCGAGCTCATCCGCTAGAGCGCCCGCGCCACTTCGCGCAGTGCGCGCACGCCGGCGTTCTCGAACTTGTACGGGAACATGACGTTCGCGTGATCGATGCCGGCGGCGGCGATCGCACGCAGCTCCGCGCCGACCTCATCGGGCGTGCCGACGATCATCGCGGGGCGCGCCTTCAGCCACTCGGCGCCCGACGTCTTCGTGCGCGCACCGAGCTGGCCAGCGATCTCATCGACCTCGCGTCGTGTCGGCGCGACGAGCACCTGGATGAACAGGCTGCGTTTGAGCGTGGCCGGGTCACGGCCGACGGCCTTGCACGCGAGCGGCAGCTCCTTGTTCAACTCCGCGATGCGCGGCTCCGCGGGCTGTCCCGGATTTGAGAAGTTGAACCACTGAGCGAATTTCGCGGCGATGCGCATCACGCGCGGCTTCGTGCCGCCGATCCAGATCGGGAGCGGCTTCTGCACCGGCTTCGGCGAGGACACCGCGTCCTCGATGCGGTAGTGCTTCCCGCGGTAGGTTGCCTTCGGCTCCGACCACAGGCGCGTGCAGATCTCGAGCGTCTCCACGAGCTGCGTGACCCGCGTCGGCGCGTCCGGGAACTCGTAGCCGTACGCCTTGTACTCGACCTCTTTCCAGCCGGCGCCGACGCCGAACTCGAGGCGTCCGCCCGACATCTGATCCACACCGGCCGC
>DATDEH010000082.1 GCA_036523395.1 Candidatus Limnocylindria bacterium
GCGGCGATCATCGACGAGGCCGTTGAGCTCGCGAAGATGTTCGGCAGTGAGGCCTCACCCAAGTTCGTCAACGGCGTGCTCGCGACCGCGGTCGGCGGACGGAAAGAGCCTTCGGCCTAGCGCACCGTCAGCGGGATCTGCACCAGCCCGGTGTCCGCGCCATCGCGTGGACTCGCCCAGAAGACCTCGAGCGTGACGTTCCCACTCACACTCGAGAGGTCGATCGACATCTGAAAGGTGCCCCACACAGCACTGGTACCACGGCTTGCCTGCGTGAATCCGTTCGCCAGGACGCGCCTTGCGGAATCGACGACACGCCACGCGGTCGTCGCCTCGAACGTACGCGACAGCCCGCTGACGGTGAATTGGCGGACCGTGTCGCCCGGCTTCGGTGAGTACACGGCGACGGTGTCGCTCAGCGACGTCGCGAAGCCGCCGATGTCCACGACGATGCGGTCCGGATTCGGCAGGAGAGCGACACGCCAGGGCCGGTGGTCATCCAGCGCGAGCTCGTACGTCGTGCTGCCGGACTTCGGTGTGGACCTGATCGACCGCAGCGGCGAGCGATCGATGACCTCGAGCCCGGGCTTCCGCTCGGTCCCGCGAACTTCCAGCACGATCTGGTACTTGCTCTGCGCCGGATCCTTCGTGTCGTCCACTGTCTTGCCGCTGACGGTGAAGGCGTCCCAGTCGCCGGAGTCCACCTGCACGATGAACCTCGCGACTCCAGCGGCGAACGTATCGACCGAATAGTTGTTGCTGAGCACCGCGGGCGACGGGCTTGGGCAGGTCGGCGCGCACGGCCGCGACTGACCCTCCCCGACGACCTCATCCTGCTGCGGGCCGTAGCCCGACACGTCTTCCCGCGCGAGCGGCTTGTCCATCACGAACTGGTCGATGTGCAACGGCTTGCCGCCGTTCTGGGTGAAGAGCACGCGCCGAACTCCGGGCTCCTCCGTCGCCGTGTACACGAGTTGTTGCAGAGCGGCGAGCGTCAGGGCCGAGCCACGGATCCCCCAGTCGTCGTTCCTGACGGAAAGGTCCACGGTCGCCGTGTCACCGTCCACCCGCACAGCGCCTACGCCCTGTGCGTTGGCCTGATTCGGCGGTCGGATCGCGTTGAACGCCCCAGATGGGACCGGGTCGGCATCAGGAAACTTCTCCAGACCCGAATTGAGCGTGACCACCGCGAGTCGCGACGTGATGCGAGCCACCGCGGTTGTCTGGAGAGGATTCCGCTGATCGCCAACACCACGCACATGCACGCCCACCGGGGGAAGTCCGTCTCGCGCGAAGTACACGACCTGGTGGTCGATCGCAGTCGGCTGCGGCGTAGGCGTCGGCACTGGTGTCGTGGTTACCGCCGGCGTGTGCGCGGCGACCGTGGGCGTGGGCTGCTGCCCGGCGGGTTGGTCCGTCGCAGGCCGTTCGAGCAGCGTCGAGCCGAGCGCGCCGGCGACCACGATCGCGGCGGCGAGCGCGGCCACACGCCAGAACGAGGCCCCGCGCTTCACCGGCCGCGATCCGATGCGCGAACGGTCATAGGGCGTCTCGCTGACCTCGGAGGTCTCGATCGCGCGCGAGAGCGCGCGACCCAGGATCTCGTCGTCACGCGGTTCGTCTGTCTTCATCGCATGGCTCCTCGGGCGAGTCGCCCAGCGATCTGTACCTGGCGCAGCTTCTCGATCGCCTGGTGGAGCGTTGCGCCCACAGTTCCGCTCTTGATGTCGAAGTGACTGGCGATCTCGTCGTAGCTGAGGCCGTAGTAGTAGCGGGCGACCACGATCGTCCGCTGCCGTTCCGGTAGCTGGCGGAGTGCCGCAAGGAGGTCGGCGCGGTCCGCGACTGCGTCGAACGCCGATGACTCGGACGTCGCGCGCTCGGCCCAGCGATCGTCCTCGACGCGCCGGCGGCGACGCTGCCGCAGCAGCTCCCGCGTGCCGACGACGAGGAGCCATGCTCCGGGCCGGTCGAGGGTCGCGAGGCCCTGCTTATGCGCTTTCACGAATGCCTCCTGTGCCGCGTCCTCGGCCGCGTCGGGGTCGCCCCCGATGGCCAGCAGCGCCCGCAGCAGGCGTGGGTACTCGAGGTCGTAGAGCTCGCGCCAACCGTCGGTCATCTGCCTACTGAACGAGTCTTGAGGAGGCCTGTTCCTTTAGTCTGTCCAGAGGCCCGATTGACGGGCGGTTTCCGCCCACCGACACTTGCGCGGAGCTGCCGAGGGCGGACGGGCGGGCAGCGCACACGCGGAGGAGGTAGGCGGTTTGGCGGAGGGCAAAACCTACGAGCGGCTCAAGAAGATCGTTGTCGAGCAGCTCGGGGTCGACGAAGGCGATGTCAAGCCAGAAGCGTCCTTCGTGGAGGATCTGAACGCCGACTCTCTGGATCTCGTTGAGCTCATCATGAGCCTCGAGGAAGAGTTCGGGATGGAGATCTCCGACGAGGAAGCCGAAAAGATCAAGACCGTCGGCGACGCCGCGGAATACATCGAGGAGCACGTCGCGTAGCGAGAGCAGGACCACGGGAGACCACGCACAGACGTAATAGGGGAGGCAGGGGCGCTTTAGCCCCTGCCTCTTCGTTTATGTCGGAGGAGATGGCTGACCTGGAGATCGCTGGATACCGCTTCCGAGACGCTGAGCTGCTTGCGACCGCGCTCACGCACAGCTCGTATCTGCACGAGCACGTCGGAAAAGGCATCCGCGATTTCGAGCGGCTGGAGTTCCTGGGCGATGCGGTCGTCGATCTGGTGATCGGGGAGGAGCTCTACCGGCGCTTTCCGGAAGCGACAGAGGGCGAGCTCACATCGCTTCGCGCGACGCTCGTGTCATCGACCGCGCTCGCGGCGATCGGTCGCGAGCTGGATCTGCCGCAGCGCGCGCGCCTCGGTCGCGGTGAAGAGGAGACCGGCGGACGATCCCGCATGGGTCTCGCCGCGAGCCTCTACGAGTCGTTCATCGGAGCCGTCTACCACGAGGCGGGTTTCGCGCGAGCGAAGGAGATCGTCCTCGAGACGATGGGCCACGTCCTCGACGACATCGAACACGCGCCGATCAAGTCCGCGAAACAGCTTCTGCAGGAGTGGGCGCAGGGCGAGAAGCTCGCACTGCCGGCGTATCGGATGCTCGAGGTGAGCGGTCCGGAGCATCACCGCGGTTTTGAGGTCGAGGTCGAGGTCGGCGGCAACGTCGCGCGCGGGTCGGGCTCGTCGAAGCGCGAGGCGCAGGAAGCGGCTGCGGCGAAGCTGCTCGAGCTGGTGACGAAGTGAGCGACGAGCTGAAAGTGATCGACGGCGGCAGCGCTCAAGCACAGGCCGTTCTCAAGAGTCTCGATCTCGTGGGGTTCAAGAGCTTTGTGCACAAGACACATCTCGAGTTCGCGCCGGGCATCACCGCGATCATCGGCCCGAACGGTTCAGGAAAGTCGAATGTGGCAGACGCGATCCGCTGGGCGCTCGGTGAGAACAACGCGCGCATCCTGCGCGCGAAGAGGAACGAGGAGCTCATCTTCGGCGGCTCCGAGACGCGCAAGAGCCTCGGCATGGCCGAGGCGATCCTGCAGCTCGACAACACGTCGCGCCGCCTGCCGATCGAATTCACCGAGGTCGAGGTCGGGCGCCGTCTGTTCCGCAACGGCGAGGCCGAGTACCTCGTGAACCGCTCGCGTGTTCGTCTGCGTGATCTGCAGGATCTGCTCGCCGGTGCCAATCTCGCCGACAACCCGTTCGTCGTCATCGGCCAGGGCCTGGTCGACCAGATCCTCGCGCTCCGTCCGGCCGATCGCCGCACCGTGATCGAGGAGGCCGCGGGCACGCGGCGCCTCCAGCTCCGCCGTGAAGAAGCGCTGACGCGGCTCAAGCACGCGGAGGCGGAGATGGTGCGTGTCGTCGATATCCTCCGCGAGATCGGGCCACGCGTCGAGCTGCTGCGCGAGCAGGTCGCCAAGTGGAACGAGTACGAGCACGTCCGTTCCGAGCTACGCCGACGCGCACTGCGCTGGTATCGCGCGTCGTTCGGCTCGACCGCGACGACGCGCGGTGATCTGGCCGCGAAGATCGTCGGCGTCGATCGTGAGATCGAGCGCCTCGTCGACTTCGTGAGCGAGGGCGAGATGGTCACCGCGGGAAGCGACGACGAGCTGCGCGCTGCGCGCGAGGAAGAGGAGCGGCGCCGTATCGCGGCGGGCGACGCCGCGAGCACCGAAGCCGGCCTTCGCGAGCGCGTCGCCGCGTTGCAGGCGAGCCTCGACGCGATCGCAGCCGAACGCGACCGCACTCGCGCATCGCTCGCGGCTCTCCCGGCGCAGCTCACGTCATTGCGCGAACAGCGCCAGAAGGTGGACGACGAGGCCGCGACGGCCGCACGGCGCGCGCGGGACTCTGCGGATGCCGCGCGTACCGCGGAGGTCGAAGCGTCGGGTACGCGCATCGCACTCGCCGAGGCGCGAGCGGCGCGCGTCGAGGCCGAGCGCGCGCACCTCTTGCGCGAGAACGACGAGATACGACTGGGGGACGAGGAGCGCGCGCTCCATGCTCGTGACGAGGAGCTCGCGACCGTCACGTCGCAGCTCGCGACCGAGCGCGCGCAACGGGAACGAGAGCGGGCGCGGATCGCGGTCGAGCTCGAGAAGGCTCGTGAGAAGGTCGCGACGGCCGCGCGCGCGGTCGAATCCGCGGCGGCGCGAGCCGCGGCTTCGCGCAACGAGCTGCAGCGGATCGACGGCGACCTCGCGCTGATCCGCGGCCAGACGACCGCGCTCCGCGAGGCTGCGGAGCGCGCCGAGGGCGAGCTCGCCGCGCGCGACGCGGGCGTACCGCGTCCGAAGCTGCCTGATGGCTTCGCGTGGCTGCACGAACGGTTGAACCTGCCCGACGCGGTCGCCGCAGCTCTCGGGGATGTCGCGATGACGAGCACGAAGAACGCCGGTGATGCGCCGCGTGGCTGCCGCCGCCTCGCGCCAGACGTCGCGATCTTCATCGCCGAGGACGACGCCTCGGCGATCGCCGCCGCGACGGCGCTCCGCGCGGGAGTCGTCGTCGCCCCAAGTGGTCTTCTGGTGCTTCCCGGTCTCGTCCGCTTCGGAGACCCGCGCCGCAAGGCCGACCAGGAAGCGCGGGCGCAACTGCGAGGCATGGCGTCGCGTCTTCGGGAAGAGCTCACCGGAGCGGAGCGCGGTCTCGCGCAGCTCCAGCAGGAGCGGACGAGCGCCGAGGCGCGCACGGCCGAAGTCGACGAGCGCCTCGATGCGGCGCAGCGATCGCGCGGAGACGCGGAACGCGTGGTCGACGAGCTCGCGTCGACCGACGCGGACGTGCGCGATCTGGTGCGCGTCGCCGACGCGCGCGCGACATCGATCGAGCGCGAGCGGCGTGAGATCCTCGAGCGCCGCGAAAGGCTCGCCGCCGAGCGATCGGAGGCCGCAAAGGTCCGCGCCGAGGCCGGCTCAGCGTTCGCCGAGGCCGAGCGCGGGGAGCAGTCCGCATCCGACGCCCACGGGTCGGCGACGCAGCGTGCCGAAGCGGCGCGGCTCGACGCGGCGACAAGTGAAGAGCGCCGCGGCTCGCTCGTGCGTCTGCGCGACACGCTCGACGAGCAGGTCGGTGCGGCGGAGCGCCGCATCGCCGCGGACGAAGAGCGTCTGCGTGCACTAGCCGCTCAGGAGCGAGACGCCAAGACGAAGCTCGACTCCGCGCAGGGCGATCTCGGCCGCGCCGCCGCGGATGCGCGCGAGGCCGAGCGGTCCGCGGAGCTCGCGCGGCAGCGCGCGCTCGCCGCCGAGGGGTCACGCCGCGAGTCGGAGCAGCGCCTCGCGAAGGCGCGCGAGCGCCTCGCCGAGCTGCGGGGCGAACGAGGCAAGCTTGCGGTCGAGGAAGAGCGCGCCTCCGGGGCGCTGCGCCTGCTCGAGGAGCAGGTGCGGGCCGAGCTCGGCCTGCCGGACGACGAGCCGCTACCCGACCCGGAGTCGATCGCGATCGAGGACGACAGTGATGAAAAGGAGAAGGGCAGCACGCTGGCCGCGCTGCAGCGCCTGCGCCGCCGCCTCATCGCGCTCGAGCCGGTGAACCCGCTCGCGGCGACGGAGCTCGCTGACATCGGGCAGCGCTATGAATTCCTCTCGACGCAGCGCGCCGATCTCGAGAAGGCGATGACCGACCTGCGCTCCCTCGCGGACGACCTCGCCTCGACGATCGCCGAGCAGTTCGCGACGACGCTCATGGCCGTAGACCGCGAGTTCGGCGTGTTCTTCCAGCGCCTCTTCAACGGCGGGCAGGCCTCGCTGCGAACGTCGGACGATCCCGAGGATCCGGGCATCGAGATCTATGCGCGGCCTCCGGGGAAACGCATCGGCAGCCTGGCGCAGCTCTCCGGCGGGGAACGCGCCCTCACGGCGACCGCGCTGCTGCTCGCGATCCTGCGCGTGAAGCCGGCGCCCTTCTGCGTTCTCGATGAGGTCGACGCCGCGCTCGACGAGCGGAACGTCGGGCGTTTCACGCAGGCGCTCCGCGAGCTCACCGACCGCACACAATTCGTCGTGATCACGCACAACCGCGGCACGATCGAAGCCGCGGACATGCTCTACGGCGTGTCGATGGATGACGGCGGAGTGTCGAAGGTGATCTCGCTCAAGCTCTCGGAGCTGGACGAGCAGCGCGAGCGCGCGGGCTAGCCGTTGACCTGGCGGCGCACGGCGCTCGTCGCGGGCTGGATCGCGACCGCGGGCTGGGGGATCTACTACCTGGTCGCGGTCGCCAGCAACGCACCGGCGTTCGTTGGGAACGCGGTGCTCCACTTCATCATCGGCTATATCTGGGCGCGCGCGATCATGGCCGGGCAGCTCTCCGCCCCGCTCGCGATCGCGGGAACGGTCGCCGCCGGTGTCTACACGCGGCTCGCGTTCGGCTTCGGGACGAGCGAATTCCTCTTCACACCCCTTGGACCGATCGTTGCCGTCGCGCTCGCGGACACGTCCACCCCGCGCAACATCGCGTCGTCCGTCGTCGCATTCGCCGTCGGCCTCGTCGCGTTCCTCTGGCTCGCGCCCTAGGTTGGATCGGTGAGTCTCGAGCAGGGCCTTGCGAAGACGCGAGGCGGATTCCTCGCCCGCCTCTTCGGTCGCAAGCCGGAGGAGCCGCTCACGCCTGAGTTCCTTGACGAGCTCGAGGAGGGACTCCTGCGCGCCGATCTGTCGGTGTCGCTCGTCGATCCGCTCATGGCCCAGGTTCGCGATCTGACCACGACCGGTGAGCTGAAGACGATCCGAAAGGCCCTCGACGCCGTGCGCGACGTGCTCGTCGCCGAGCTCTCGGGTAGAGACGGCGCGCTGCGGGGATCTGGCCAGCGGCCGCGGGTCGTTCTGGTCGTCGGCGTGAATGGCAGCGGAAAGACGACGACCGCCGCGAAGCTCGCCAAGCGCCTGAAGGACGCGGGAGAAACACCGCTTCTCGTGGCGGCGGACACGTTCCGCGCCGCCGCGATCGAGCAGCTCGAGACCTGGGCATCGCGCGTCGGCGTGCCGATCGTGTCCGGGAGGCCCGACGGGGATCCGGCGGCGGTCGTCTTCGACGCGATCAATGCGGCCACCGCACGCGGGAACAGCATCGTCATCGCGGATACCGCAGGCCGTCTTCACACGAAGGGTCATCTCATGGACGAGCTCGGCAAGATCGTTCGCGTCGCGGGACGCGCGCGCGAGGGCGCGCCGGATGAGGTCCTGCTCGTGCTCGATGGGACGGCTGGCCAGAACGCGATCCAGCAGGCACGTCAGTTCACGAAGGACGCAAATGTCACTGGACTCGTGGTAACGAAGCTCGATGGGACCGCGAAGGGCGGCGCGGTCTTTGCGATCGTGCACGAACTGCATTTGCCGGTGAAGTTCCTCGGCGTCGGCGAGAAGGCTGGCGACCTGGCTCCAATGGACCCCCGCGCTTTCGTTGAGGCGTTGCTGCCGCGCGCGGCTTAGCCTTAGCGCGCCATGGCAATCGTTCGTCTCCGGCCCGAAGAGCTCAAGCGCGCGCTCGATGAGAACGCGCTCTCGCTCCAGTTCCAGCCGCAGGTGCACGTGCCCACCGGCAAGCTCGTCGGCATCGAGGCGTTCGTGCGCTGGCCGCACCCGGCGCACGGGATGATCGGCCCGAGCGACATCGTGCCGCTCCTCGATCAGGGCTCGCTGCACGTTGAGTTCGATCGCTGGGTACTGCGCGCGCTGTGCGCGCAGGTGGTCGCATGGCGGAAAGAGGGCGTTCATGTTCCGCTGGTCGCGGCGAACATGTGGACGCACACGCTGCAGCGGCCGGATGTCGTCGACATGGTCCGTGACGCGATCGCGTCGAGCGGCATCGCTCCAAGTGACGTGGAGATCGAGTGCCCGCGCGGCAGCGTGCGTGATCCCCTGCTGGCCGAGCCTGTCCAGAAGATCCGCGGGCTCGGCGTTCGGATCGCATCCGAGGAGTTCGGCGACCCGGCGATCGCCGACGCGGCCTCCGGCTTCGACACGCTCAAGATCGGCTACCCGATCGCGCGCGATCTGCCGGTGCTCGGGACCGAGAGCCTCGAGGCGGTCCAGGCGATCGTCGGAGCGGCGAAGGTCACCGGCGCCCGCGTCGTCGCCGACAGTGTGGAGACAAAGGACCAGGAAGATCTGCTCGTCCAGTTCGGCTGCGAGATCGTGCAGGGCCGGCTGTACGGACCGGAGGTCGCGGCCGACGAGCTGAAGACCCTGCTCAGCGGATCGATACAAGCCCAGGCATGAGGCCGAGCTTTCGCTGAGCACGTGTTCACCCGCGCGGCGCTGCAGCACGCGCTCGACGCCGACGAGCTTCTCCTTCTCTATCAGGCGAAGGTCGACATGCGGACGGGCAAGCCCGTGGGCGTCGAATGCGCGATCCGCTGGCGTCACCCCACGCAGGGACTCCTTCACGCGACGAAGTTCGTCCATGAAGTGCCACCAGCTGGACTCGCGCCGGACTACATGCGCTTCATCGTTCGGACCGCCACTCGGCAGATGGCCCGTTGGCGGACCGCGTCGGTCCCGTTCGGCCGCGCCTCGATCAACGCCTGGCCGATCTCGATCGGCCGCGAGCTGATCGACGACACCCTCCGCGCGGCGGCCGAGGTCGGCATCGCGCCCGGCGAGATCGAGGTCGAGTCACAGCCCGAGGCGACCTACGGGCCGGAGATCTTCGCCGCGCTGCAGGAGTTTCGGGAGGCTGGGATCCGGGTCGCACTCGATGACTTCGGCGAGGGTTACCTGCGCTTCATGTCGATACGCGACGCCCCATTCGACGTCGTGAAGCTACCTGTCCACTTCGTTCTGCGGGCGGGCTCGACGTTCGACGATGCGGTGATCGCGGCCGGGGTCGGCTTCGCGCGGTCGATAGGCGCCGAGACCGTTGCCGAGGGGGTCGAGACGACCCAGATCCGCGACCGCGTGCGCGAACTCGGCTGTGACATCGGGCAGGGCTTCCTCTGGTCGCAGCAGGTCCTTGGCGACGAGCTGCCCGCGGTGCTCCAAGCGATAGGGATAGATGGCGCGTCGGCGAAGCCCGTAGCCTAGGAACATGTTCGAGCAGCTCTCTGAAAAGCTGAACACGACGTTCGAGCGGCTCCGGGGTCGCCCGCGCGTGACCGAGTCCGATCTCGAAGAGGCGCTTCGAGACGTGCGCGTCGCGCTGCTCGAGGCGGACGTGAACTTCAAGGTCGTGCGCCAGCTCGTCGCGACGGTGCGCGAGCGCGCACTTGGTGAGAAGGTCCTCGAGTCGATCACCGGCGCGCAGCAGGTCGTGAAGATCGTGCACGACGCCCTCGTCGAGATGCTCGGCGGCGAGGCCGTGCCGCTCGTGCGCGCGGAGCGTCCGCCGACGGTCCTGCTGCTCGTAGGTCTTCAGGGCTCCGGAAAGACGACGACCGCGGCGAAGCTCGCGAACGTCCTGCGCAAGCAGGGACGCCGCCCGGTGCTCGTCGCCGCCGACGTGCATCGGCCCGCGGCGATCGAGCAGCTGCGCACGCTGGGGAAGCAGCTGGGGATCCCGGTGATCGCCGTCGCCGCCGGGCGCGTCTCGGAGGACGTCGCGGCCGCCGTCGCCACCGCCCAGCGCGACGGCGCGGACACGGTGATCGTCGACAGCGCCGGCCGGCTGCACATCGACGACGAGATGATGCGGGAGGTCGAGTCGGTCGTGACCACCACGAAGCCGCACGAGGTCCTACTCGTCGTCGACGCGATGACGGGCCAGGACGCCGCCCTGGCGGCGAGCGCCTTCAAGGCGCGCCTACCGGTCAGCGGCCTCGTGTTGACGAAGGTGGACAGCGACGCACGCGGCGGCGCCAGCTTGTCGATCCGTGCCGCGACCGGTGTGCCGGTGAAGTTCCTCGGCGTGGGGGAGAAGCTCGATGCGCTCGAGGTCTTCCATCCCGACCGGCTCGCGCAGCGGATCCTCGGGATGGGCGACATCCTCACGCTCGTCGAACGCGCGCAGGAGACCGTCGATCGCAAGACCGCCGAAGAGCAGGCGAAGAAGATCATGGAGGCGCGCTTTACGTTCGAGGACTTCTACGCCCAGCTCCAACAGCTGAAGAAGATGGGGCCACTCGGTGATCTGCTGAAGATGATCCCGGGCATGGGGGGCCTCGCGAAGCAGCTGCCTGAAGGCCCCCAGGCCGAGCACGAGCTCAAGCGGATCGAGGCGATCATCTCGTCGATGACGAAGGCCGAGCGCGCCGAACCCACGCTGATCAACGGATCGCGGCGGAAGCGCATCGCCGCCGGCTCCGGGACGAAGGTGTCGGACGTCAACAGCCTGCTAAAGCAGTTTGTGTCGCTACAGAAGCAGATGAAACAGCTGAGGCCGCTGATGCAGAGCGGTCGCCTACCGGGGCTCCCTGGAAAGCGTCGGTAACCTCCAGCCGTGACCGCCCGTCGCTCCTCCGCGCGACGATTCCCTTCGTGACAATTCGGACGTTCAGCGCGCGGCCCGCGTCGTCCTTGCCGATGACTTGGCCCGCTCTCGCGA
>DATDEH010000083.1 GCA_036523395.1 Candidatus Limnocylindria bacterium
CGCTCAGCCCCCGGCGCGCCGCCGCTCTTCCACACCTTCGCGTTCCTGCTCGAGGAGCTCGGCGGGACGCTCGGCGCCATCGACACCGAAGAGCAGATCGAGGACTGGCGCGAGATGACGCCAGCGGAGCTCCGCACACAAGCCAGTGCGTTGGAGAACCTCAGCACCGACGGGAAGAAGAGCATCGGCGGAAGCTGGGCCGATTGGGGTCGCTTTCGGGCGGTCGCGCACCGCGCCGTCGCCGATGCGCTCGACGCCTAGGCACACGGGGGGTTGCAGGGGGTTCGCCCCCTGCGATGAACAGGCGGGTTCGCAGGGTGTTCTCCCCCTGCGATGAATCAGTCGAGCCGGAACAGACGGTAGGCAAGGACGAAGGAGACGATCGCCCACACCACGAGGCCGACGATCTGGCCACTCACGTCTGCGAGCGAGGCTCCCGTCGTCGCGATCGCGCGCAGCGCGTCGTTGAGGAACGTGAGCGGCAGGTAGTCAGCGACCGGCTTCAAGAACGCGGGCACCGCGTCGCGCGAGAAGAAGACTCCCGATAGGAATAACTGCGGGAGCGTGACGATCTGCGTCGCGACCGCGGCCTGGTTCTCGGTGGAGAGCAGGCCGGTGACCGCGAAGCCGAGGCACAGGAAGACGACGGCACCCAGGATGGCCACCGCAAGCAAGGATCCGAGCCCGCCAACGACGGTGACCTTGAAGGCGAGCACTGCGACCCCGAGCAGGATGAGCACCTGCACGACCGCGAGGATCAGGCGCTGGAGCACATGCGCCGCGATGTAGTTCCTTCGCGGGATCGGCGTGGCCATGATCCGGCGGATGACACCACGCGAGCGCTCCGCGACGAACGCGAACGCCACGCTCGAGATGCCGAGCTGCATGATCGTCATGCCGAGGATGCCGGGCGTCAGGAAGTCAACGTACTTGAGATTGCGTCCGGTCACCTCCTCGCTCTTGAGGCTTACGACCGGCGCCGTCCGGGTTACGGCGAATGACAGCTGATCGATCACGGAATTGAGGACCGCGACGCCTACCGCACCCTGCTCCGGGCGCGAGCTGTTCCGAAACAGGGTCAGCGTCGGTACGCTGCTCGAAGGCGCTGCGGGCGCGATGCGGAAGTTGCTCGGGATGACGAGGACGAGATCCAGATCGCCGGCGGTGAGCTTCGCGAGCTGCCCGTCGCGGTCGCCACTGGTGATCTTGAGCGTGTCGATCTTTCCCAGTGTCGCGATGAACGACGCGCTCTGGTCGTTCTTCGCCTCGTCGACCATGCCCAGGTTCACGCGCACCGACCCACCGAAGTTGAGGACGCCGAACAGGACCATGAACAGGAGCGGGAAGAAGAAGCCGAAGAACAGCGCGGTGCGGTCACGCGCGTACGCGCGGAGCAGCATCAACGTGTAGCGAGGTATCTGCACTAGTCCTCCCGCAGCGCGTGGCCGGTGACGTCGAGGAACACGTCGTCGAGATTCGCCTGCTGCTGGACGACCGGTTTCCGGAATCCTCGTTTCAGCAGGGCCTCGATGAGCGCAGGCGGCGAATCGAGCGCGACGATCCGGCCCGCGTCCATGATCGCGACGCGGTCGCAGAGCGCCTCCGCCTCGTCCAGGTAGTGGGTCGTGAGGAACACTGTCGTGCCCCGCGCGCGGATCGCGCGCACCAGCTCCCAGAGATTGCGACGCGCCTGCGGATCGAGTCCGGTGGTCGGCTCGTCCAGGAACAGCACGCGCGGCTCGTTGACCAGCGCGACGGCGATAGAGAGACGCTGGCGCTGCCCACCGGACAGCTTGTCCTGCTTCTGCTTCGCCTTGTCCTCGAGGCCGACCGATCTCAGGATGGCCATCGAGTCGACCTTCTTGCCGTAGAAGAGCGCGAAGAGATCGACGATCTCGCGCGCCAGGAAGTTCTCGGGGAACGCGCTCTGCTGCAGCTGCACGCCGATCCGTTCCTTCACGCCCGACGGATCCTTTCGGACGTCGACACCGGCAACTATCGCCGTTCCGCTGTCGGCCGACCGCAACCCCTCGAGGATCTCCACGGTCGTCGTCTTTCCCGCCCCGTTCGGACCCAGGAGCGCGAAGATCTCGCGCTCCTCGACATCGAAGCTCACTCCGTCGACCGCCTTGATCTGGCCATAGCTCTTACGGAGCTCGCGAACGGAGACGATGGGCGGCATCAGGGCCTCACGAAGGTCGCGGGAACACTGCGTCCCATCACGGCCTCACGAAAGCCCGGTACGCCGCATCGTGCAGGTAGAGGGCGACCGGGAGCAGCGCGACCGCCGCGATGACGATCCGCACGACGACCGGATGCGGCCGCCGCAGCCGCGTGTAGGTCACGACGAGCGCGACCGATATCGCGGCGAGCAGCGGGACCGTGGTCACCCAGTGTGAGGCAGCTGCGCTGTCGAACACGAGGGAATAGATGGTCGCCGCCCCGAGCGAACCCGCCGTGAGCCCGATGACGGCGAAGACTCCGGCGTTGCGGGCCGGGTCGCGGAGCGCCAGAAGGAGGCCGATCCCCAGCGACCCGAAGATCGTCCCGAGCAGACGCTCGTAGGTGCGGTGGTACGGGGCGAACAGGAACCAGTCCGGGAACGCGAGCGAGAACACGACCGGAGCGAAGAAGAGCGCCGCGCAGGCGATGCCGACCGCCCGGGCGCCGCGCAGGGTGGTCGTGCTCACGTGCGGCTGGCGTTCCACGGCTGGCGAGTCTCTTACGCTAGGTGTTGTATGTCGAATGTGGGGAGTCGGCAGCGCCCGCTCATGCTCGCCGCGGGATCGCCGCTCGGGTCTCCCGGCTTCGCCGCGCTCCTCTCCGCTCTCCTCCCTGGCCTTGGTCAGGCCTATCAGGACCGCTGGGTCAAGGGCCTGCTCATGCTGCTCCTGCCGATCTTCGCGTTCGCGCTCGCGGGCGCGTTCGTCGTTAATGCGGATCCGCTCACCGCGTGGGTGCTGCGCAACGCGACCTACGTGACGCTCCTGGTGATCGCGACCGCGCTCGTCTACCACGTCTTCGTCGTGGTCGATGCGTTCGCGGGGCGCATGCGTCGTCTTCGCGGTCGCAATGTCATCGACTACGCGGTCCTCGCGCTCGTGACGACGACGCTGATCGTCACCTACGGAACGATCTATCGCGAGTCGGCGCCGTGGGCATCGTTCTTCGCCAAGATGTTCGCGCCGATCACCCGCCCGCAGGTCGCTCCGACGCCGGTCGGCCAGGAGCCCGCACCGGTGTGGACGGGTAACGACCGCTTGAACGTGCTCGTCCTCGGGATCGATACACGCGACGGCGACCGCACCACGCAGAACACCGACACCATGATCGTCGTCTCGCTCGACCCGTTGAACGAGACCGCCGCGATGCTCTCGATCCCGCGCGATGTCTACATCAACAAGCCCGGCACGTTCCAGGGAAAGATCAACGGGGCGTTCGCGTTCGGCGGACCCGACCTGGTGCGAAGACTCACGAGCGACCTGCTCGGGATCAAGATCCACTCGTACGCGCTGGTGAACTTCGACGCATTCAACAAGATCGTGAACGGCGTCGGTGGGGTGATCGTCGACGTGAAGCGGCCGGTGCGCGACGAGACCTACCCTACGATCGACTACGGCGTCGAGCGCGTGAACATCACACCTGGACCGCAGCTCATGTTCGGCGAGACCGCGCTGAAGTACGCGCGATCTCGTCACGACACGAACGACTACAGCCGCGCGCGGCGCCAGCAGGATGTCCTCGGCGCGCTCCGCGTGAAGCTTTCGACGCCGCAGGCGCTGCGGACCATCCCGTCGCTCATGGAGGGGGTCGGCACGACGATCGAGACCGACTTCGATCCGGCCAACGTCCTGCCGCTTGCGCGCGCGGCCGCGAGCATCGACAGCGGTGACATCACGAGCGACGTGCTCTACCCGTGCGGCGGCGACTATCCGCGTTGCGAGCTGACGTACGACAGTGAGGGCGGCTTCTTCCTCATACCTGACGTCGCGAAGATCCGAGACCTCGCCGCGTCGCTCTTCTACGATCCGAAGGTCCGGCAGGAAGGCGCGCGCGTCGAGGTACAGAACACCGGCGCACGGAGTGGCGTCGCGAGGGATGTGGCAGACCGGCTCGAGGCACGCGCGTTCGGCGTCAGCGCGGTGACCGATGGCTCATCCGCGAAATCGGCGGTCGTGCTCCGGAATCCTGGCAAGCGCTACACCGCCGAGCAGCTCCGCGCGCAGCTGGGTCTCCCGATCGAAACGGCCGAGGGTTCCGGCGGGCCCGACATCGTCGTCCGCATCGGCAACGACTTCCGAAGCTTCGCTAGCGACTCAGCTCGCTGACTTGTAAATAGGTGTGAGCCAGTCGCGGTAGCGTTCGTTCTTGCCACGCACCGCGTCGAAGTAGATCTTCGAGATCCGCTTCGTGATCGTGCCGACCTCGCCCGTGCCGACATCGCGGTGGTCGACGCTCGTCACCGGGGAGATCTGCACGCCGGTCCCGCACATGAACATCTCATCGCAGATGTAGAGCTCGGTGCGGTCGATGACCCGTATCTCGACGGTCAGGCCGAGATCGCCGGCGATGCGAATCACGTTGTCGCGCACGATCCCCTCAAGGATGTTCTCCGTGGCTGGCGGCGTCATGAGCTTGCCGTCGCGCACGAGGAACAGGTTCGCGGCGCTTCCCTCGGATACGTGGCCCTCCTGGGTCAGCACGATCGCCTCGGCGAAACCGGCCTCCTCGGCCTCGCTCTTGGCCAGAGCCGCGTTCACGTAGGAGCCGGTGATCTTCGCGCGCGCCGGGATCGCGTTGTCGTCCACCCGGCGCCACGACGAGACGTGGCAGGCGATGCCCTTGTCGATATCGATGTAGTTACCGAATGGGACGGCGAACATCGTGAAGCCGTCCTCGAGGTTGTGGAGCCGGACGCCGATCACCGGGCTCGCCTTGTAGGCGACGGGCCGGACGTAGGCGTCCTCTCTGTAGCCGCACTTTCGGAGCAGGTCGACGGAGATGGCGACGAGCTCGTCCACGCTGTGGGGGATGGCGATCCGCATGATCTTGCCCGAGCGGCGGAGCCGCGTGAAGTGCTGGCGCAGATGGAGGCCGTAGAGCTGCTCCTGCTCGGCGTTCCAGTAGGCCCGGATCCCCTCGAAGACGCCCGTTCCGTAGTTGAAACCGTGCGTCATGACCGAGATCTTCGCCTCGCGGATGGGTACGAACTTGCCATCCAGGTAGGCCCACGCGCTGTCGGGCGCGGCACCTCTGGGCAGCTTGGCGGGCCGGACTAGCTCCTGCACCATCACCCACTCCTTAGGGATCGCCTGAGGCGATCCCGACCAGCCGACCGCACGCCCCGTGCCGACCTCGTTCCCGCATTGTGACACGCGGCCTCGCCGCGCTGGTGGCGATTGTTGGTCAGACCGCTAGGATGCCGCTGGTCAGACCGCTGTTGAGCCATTCGCGGGCGAACGGCGTACGAGTCCGTGGAGGTGCAGACAAAATGTGGCCAGTGACCCGTAGGCGTTTCGTATCCCTTCTCGGTGCCGGCATGCTCGTCGCGACGGCGTGCGGCGGCGGTGCTACCACTGCGAGCCCGACGCCAGCTGCGTCGACCGCGGCGTCGGCCTCGGTGGAGACGATGACCCAGCCGACGCGTCCGATCGAGTTCGTGATCAGCACCGCGGTCGGCGGCGGCTCGGACATCTACGCGCGCGCGATGCAGGCGATCATCGAAGAGCAGAAGCTCTCGCCGCAGCCGGTGCAGCCGGTCAACAAGGAAGGTGGGTCCGGCGCGGTCGCCTTCACCTACGTGTTCGAGAAGAAGGGTGACATGCACTACATCATGATCACCCTCAACAGCTTCTTCACCACGATCGTCACTCAGCCGGCGCTCCCGTACAAGGCGACGGACTTCACGCCAGTCGCCAACCTCGCGCTCGACCCGTTCTTCCTGTGGGTCAATGAGGACAGTCCGTGGAAGACTGCGGGCGATGTCATCAAGGCGGCACAGGGCAAGGAGCTCGTCGTCGCTGGAACCGGCTCGAAGCAGGAGGACGAGGTGATGTTCCTCCGCATCGCCGACCTCGCGAAGACGAAGCCGTTCCGCTACGTGCCGCAGTCCGGCGGTGGCGCGGTCGCGACCGCGCTCGCCGGCCACCAGGGCGGCGTCGAGGTCACGGTGAACAACCCGAGCGAAGGGCTTGGTCTGTATCAGCAGAAGAAGCTTCGTCCGCTCTGCGCGTTCACGCCTGCGAGCCCGACGACTGGCGTCTACTCGGGCCTCGCGACATGCAAGTCGCAGGGCCTTGCGATCGACGACTACTACATCATGCGAGCGGTCATGGCTCCGCCCGGCCTCACGCCGGCGCAGCAGGCGTTCTGGGTCGACGTGTTCAAGAAGGTCTTCGAGTCCGCGAAGTGGAAGACGTTCATGGACACCAACGCCCTCGTCCCTGACTTCCGATCGGGCATCGACTTCCGCACGTTCATCAACAACTACCAGAAGCTCCACCAAGACATCGCGACCAAGAACAAGTGGGTGTGACCCAGAGCGCGTGAGGCCCTATCAGGTCGCGACGGCGGCGGTCATGATCCTGATCGCCGCCGTCGCCATGTTCGACAGCCGCGCGTCCGCGCTGCCTGACCTCAGCGGAAGATTCCCTGGTGGTCTTGGGCCGGGCTTCTATCCCTTCTGGTCCGCGGCGATGATCGCCGGAGCCGCCGTTGTCGTGATCTACCGGTGGTACGTGACGGCCGAGACCGGCGAGGGCGTATTCGCGCGGCGCGAAGCATGGACCGCACCGCTGAAGATCGCGGTGCCGATGATCGTCGCGGTCACCTTGATCAGATGGCTCGGCTTCTACATTGTCACCGGGCTCTACATGGGTTTCTTCGCCGCGTACCTTGGCCGGTACCGCTGGGTGTGGGTCGTCCTCATCGCGGTCATGTTTCCCGCGCTGATCTATCTGTCCTTCGAGAAGGGGTTCCGCGTCTCGCTGCCGAAGAGTCTCTTCTACGACCAGGGCTTTCCCTTCTAGCGCGGGGCTGCGATGGACATCCTCAACGGATTCACGAGCACGCTGGGCAGCCTCGCCGGAGGCTTCGGCACAGCGCTCCATCCGATCAACCTGCTGCTCCTCACGATCGGCTGCTTCCTCGGTCTCGTCATCGGGGTCCTCCCGGGTCTCGGTGGGACGAGCGGTGTCGCCATCCTGCTGCCGATCACGGTCTTCATCGCGAACACCGGTCCGGGCGGATCGACGAGCGCGGTCATCTTCCTCTGCGGCATCTACTGGGGCGCTCTGTTCGGCGGCGTCATCACCTCGATCTTGTTCAACATCCCCGGCGAGCCGTGGTCGGTCGTGCTTCTCTTCGACGGCTTCCCGCTCGCGAAGAAACTGGGCAAACCCGCGCTCGCACTATCGTCGTCGTTCTTCGCGTCGTTCATCGGAGCGTTCATCGCCACGGTCTTGTTCACGTTCTTCGCGCGCGCGCTCGCAGACGTGGCGCTCGCGTTCGGCCCGGCCGAGCTCTTCGCGGTCTTCATCATGTCGTTCGCGACGCTGATCGGACTCGGCTCGGAGTCGCCCGCGAAGAGCGTGATGATGATCGGCTTCGGCCTGCTGCTTGCGGCCGTCGGGTTCGACACGCTCACCGGCGCCCCGCGCCTCACGTTCGGGCGCATCGAGATCCTTTCGGGCATCGGCTTCGTGCCGGTCACGATCGGACTCTTCGGGATGGGCGAGATCCTCGCGTCGGCCGAAGAGCAGGGCATCGGTTTCGTCGAGCGCCTCTCCGCGAAGGTCGGCCTCAAGGACATCCTCGAGACGCTGCGCGAGCTTCGTAAGCGCATCTGGACCGTGGTGATCACCGCCGTGATCGGTTTCTGGTTCGGCGTCCTCCCGGGCCACGGCGCGACCGCGGGCTCGTTCCTCGGCTACGGCCTCGCGCGCCAGTACTCGAAGAACAAGGCGAACTTCGGCAAGGGCGAGATCACCGGCATCATGGCGCCGCAGGCGGCCGCCGACGCATCGGCGGTCGGGTCGCTCGTTCCGATGGTCGCGCTGGGTGTGCCGGGCTCGCCGACATCCGCCGTGATCATGGCCGGCCTCTTCATCTGGGGGCTGCAGCCCGGGCCGCTGCTCTTCATCGACCACCCGGATTTCGTGTGGGGCCTGACCGCGAGCATCTACCTCGGGCACCTGATCACGTTCACGATGTGCCTGCTCGCGGTGCCGCTCCTCGCGAAGATCATGCACATCCCCTACGCGATCATCACGCCGTTCATCGTCATCATCTCGATCATCGGCTCATACTCGCTCAACAACAGCATGTTCGACGTGTTCATCACGATCACGTTCGGCTTCGTCGGCTACTGGCTGCGCAAGATGAAGTACCCGCTCGCCCCGCTCGTCGTCGCGATCGTGCTCGGCGACTCGACCGAGCGCGAGCTCCGGAAGGCACTCATCGCGAGCGGCGGCAGCCCGCTCATCTTCGTCGGCAGCCCGCTGGCCGCGACGCTGATGATCCTCGCGATCATCCTGCTGCTTCTGCCCGTCATCCGAAACGTGCGCGAGCGTCGCGCGCGACCCGTGTCCGTCGATCCAGCGGCGTGACGCCTCTCGACGTCGCGCTCATCGTCCTCGCGTTCGGGCTGATCCTCGTCGGCGCCGAGGTCTTCACCAACGGGATCGAGTGGCTAGGGATCAAGCTCAACATGTCCGAGGGCGCCACGGGCAGCATCCTCGCTGCGCTCGGCACCGCGACGCCGGAGACGCTCATCCCGGTCGTGGCGATCCTGTTCACCAACACGAGCGACTCCGATGAGATCGGCGTGGGGGCCATCCTCGGCGCGCCATTCATGCTCGCGACCCTGGTCATGCTCCTGATCGGCGTGACCGCATACGTCCTGCGTAAGCGGAGGGGCCGCGACACGCTCCGCGTGGACGCGGCGCACGCGTCACGCGACATGTCGTTCTTCCTCGTCCTCTATACGATCGCGCTCGGACTCGCGCTCCTGCCGCGCGACCTGCACTTCCTGAAGGGCTACCTCGGGTGGATCTTCCTGCCGGCGTACTTCCTCTATCTCTTCCTCGTCCTCCGGACGCCGAAGGTCACGCCTGAAGACGTCGAGGAGCAGGAGGAGGAGCACGAGGCGTTCGACGAGCTCACCTTCGCGACGCAGCTGCAGCGGTTCGGAGCGAGCATCGTGCCGACTGCCCCTCCGCTGTGGCTCGTGCTGGTACAAACGCTCGTCTCGTTCGGGGCGATCCTCCTGGGAGCGCGGTTCTTCGCGACCTTTGTCGAGGACTTTTCGCATGCGATGCAGTTCAACACGCTTCTCGTCGCGCTGGTCCTCGCGCCCCTCGCGACGGAGCTGCCGGAGGCGGCGAACAGCCTGATCTGGACGAAGGACGGAAAGGACGTCATCGCGCTCGGCAACGTCGCGGGCGCGATGGTCTTCCAATCGACGATCCCGGTCACGATCGGAGTGCTGCTCACGCCCTGGGAGCTGGGGCGGTTCGGCACCATCGCCGCGGTGTTCGCCCTCCTGTCGGGCTTGCTGATCTGGATCCAGTTGCGTTTGCGCGCGCGCGACAACTCGCTGCCGCCGTCCTCTCTCATGCTCGGCGGAAGCCTGTACGTGGTCTTCCTCGTCTACGTGGTCTGGAGCGTCATCGCGGGGCTGCCAGCCTGATCCCGCACACCTGACTAGAATCCCCGAATCGCGCTGTGAGCAGCTTCCAAGCGCCGCGCGACGATGAGAGGGAGGTCGGACGGACCAATGAAACGTGTGCTCGCGATCTATGTTGCCGTCGCGCTCGTCTTTGCCGCCTGTGGCGTTATTCCCGGCACCGGTAGCTCGCTCAAGATCGGGATCGTCACCGACATCGGCCAGCTCGAGGACAAGTCGTTCAACGAGTTCTCCTGGAAGGGCGTCCAGGACGGCGCCAGCGCGATCGGCGCGCCGAAGCCGGTGGCGATCGTGACCAAGGACATCGCCGACTACAAGCAGAATATCCAACAGCTCGTCGACCAGAAGTACGACATCATCGTGACAGTCGGATTCCTGATCAGCAGCGACACGCTTGCTGCCGCAAAAGCGAATCCGACGATCCAGTTCTTCGGCGTCGACCAGTTCATCGCCGACCCCGTGCCCGCCAACTATCAAGGTCTCTTGTTCAACGAGGCGCAGGCGGGCTACCTCGCCGGGATCGTCGCCGGCACCATCACGAAGAGCGGGAAGATCGGCGCGGTCGGCGGACGGTCGGACGTCCCGCCGGTCGTGAACTACATCAAGGGCTACGAGAACGGCGCGAAGTCGATCAAGGCCAACGTCCAGGTCAGCATCAACTACGTCGAGGACTTCAACGCTCCCGACAAAGGCGAGGCTTCGGCGAAGACGATGATCGGCCAGGGTGTTGACGTCCTCTTCCAGGTCGCTGGCCTCACCGGTGCGGGCGTTCTGCGCGCCGCCTGCAACGCGAAGGTCTACGGCATCGGCGTCGACGTTGACCAGTACCTGTCTCTTCCCGATTCGAAGGGCTGCATCATCACCAGCGCCGAGAAGCACCTGCAGAACGCGACGCGCGACGCGATCAAGCGCTTCAAAGACAAAGGCAAGCAAACGGGCAACTTCACCAACGACGCGACGAACGACGGTATCGGCGCGTCCGAGATCCGCAACCTAAGCCCGATCCCCGCGGGTCTGCAGGACAAGATCAAGCAGGCCACTGCGGATATGAAGTCGGGCAAGCTCAAGCCGATCCCGTGATCCAGATCCGGTAAATGGGAAGGAAGCGGGCCGACCACTCGGGTCGGCCCGCTTTGTTATGAGCGAAGAGACGCCGGTCCTCGAAATGCGCGACGTCAGTAAGCGCTTTCCGACCGGCACGCTCGCCACCGACGCGATCGATCTCGACCTCGGCCAGCGTGAGATCCACGCGCTCCTGGGCGAGAACGGGGCCGGGAAGTCAACGCTCATGAACATCCTCTATGGGCTGGTAGAGCCCGACTCGGGCGAGATCCGCATCGACGGCGCGGCAGTGACCATCCAGAGCCCGGCGGACGCCATCGCGCGTGGCATCGGCATGGTCCACCAGCACTTCATGCTCGTGCCGGTCCTCTCCGTCGCGGAGAACGTCGTTCTAGGTCAGGAGATCACCCGCGGCGGACAGGTCCTCGATCTGGGCGCGGCCGAGCGCCGGATCCAGGATCTCGCGGAACGGCTCGGGTTCACGATCGATCCGCATGCGCGCGTCGATCAGCTATCACTCGGCCAACAGCAGCGCGTCGAGATCCTGAAGGCGATCTACCGGGGAGCGCGGATCCTGGTGCTCGATGAGCCGACGGCGGTACTGACGCCGCAAGAGACGCGTGAGATCTTCGGCGTGCTGCGCCGGCTTCGCGAGGACGGCACGAGCATCATCTTCATCAGCCACAAGCTCGACGAGGTCCTCGAGATCGCCGACCGGATCACCGTGATCCGCCGCGGCAAGGTCGTCGGCAGCCGAAAGCCGGCGGAGACGAACGAGAGCGAGCTCGCGGAGCTCATGGTCGGACGGGCCGTGTCGCTCCGCGTCGATCGCGGCCAGTCGCACGCCGGCGAGGTCGTCCTGGAGATCGCGGGGCTCCGCGCCACGGACGACCGACGCCGCGAGGTATGCAGTGGCGTCGATCTCACCGTCCGCGCAGGCGAGATCGTCGGCATCGCGGGCGTCGGCGGCAACGGGCAGGACGAGCTCGTCGAGTGCATCGTCGGCATGCGAAAGCCCATCGCTGGGACGATCCGCATCGCGGGCCGCGATCTGACCCACCTCAGCGTTGACGCTCGACGGGATCTCGGCATCGCGTACGTGCCCGCCGACCGCCAGCGCTTCGGGCTGGTGCTTCCCTTCCGCCTTCCGGACAACTTCGTGCTCACGCGTTACGCCGAAGCTCCCTATGCAGCGGGATTCGGTGGCTTCGTGCGCCAGGAGCGGCCGATCCGCGACGAGGCCAGTCGCCTGGCCAAGGAGTTCGACGTCCGGACGTCCTCCCTCGATGTCACGGCTGCCACGCTGTCGGGAGGCAACCAGCAGAAGGTGGTCGTGGCGCGCGAGTTCCGACACGACCTGAAGGTGCTGGTCATCGACCAACCGACGCGCGGGCTGGACGTTGGCAGCGTCGAGTTCATTCACAAGCAGGTGATCGAGCGCCGCAACGCGGGCGTCGCGGTGCTTCTGGTCTCGGCCGAGCTCGACGAGGTGCTTGACCTCTCGGACCGCATCCTCGTGATGTTCCGCGGCCAGATCGTGGGGAGCTTCGCCGCGGCTGAGGTCCAGCGTGAAAAGGTCGGGCTCCTCATGGCGACCGGCCAGGCGCGCGCGTGAAAGTCTGGCGCACGCAGCTCGCCCCGACCTGGTCGAAGGCATCGGTCCCCGTTTATTCGATCGTCCTCGCGTTCGCAGTGGCCGCCGTCGTCGTCATCGTGTCGAGCGCTTTCACCGAGACCGGCTTCGACCCGCTGCTCCCGTTCGCCGCGTACGCCCGTTTGCTCGCCGGATCGTTCGGAAGCGGCAACGCCATCGCGAACACGCTGGTGTCCGCCGCCCCGCTGATGTTCGGCGGTCTCGCGGTCGGCCTCGGATTGAAGGCCGGCCTCTTCAACATCGGGGTCGCCGGACAGTTCCTCGTCGGGGCGTTCGCCGCGGCGGTTGCGGGCGCGTCGCTCGCCACCGCGCCGACGATCGTCGGCATGCCGCTCGCCATGCTCGCCGGCGCGTTCGCCGGCGCGGCGTACGGCTTCGTACCCGGTTACCTCAAAGCGCGTACCGGCGCGCACGAGGTCGTGACGACCATCATGCTCAACAACGCAGCCGCGCTGCTGCTCACGTGGGCGGTCAACGACCTCGTACGCGCGCCGGGCTTCTCGTTCCCGCGGACCGCCGACATCGGGCAGAGCGCCCTCCCGATCCTCGCCGGTCGCAACCTGCACCTCGGCATCGTCTTCGCGGTGGCCGCCATCTTCGTGATCCGCTGGATCCTCGACCGCACCGTCCTCGGCTTCGAGATCCGCACCGTCGGCACGAACCCCAACGCCGCGCGATACGCGGGCATGCGGCCGATCTTCATCACCGCGCTCACGATGACGATCTCCGGTCTCCTCGCGGGTCTCGCCGGTGCGATCCAGATGCTCGGCGTCATCGGCTTTTACGCGCCGGGCATCACCGCATCGGTCGGCTTCGACTCGATCGCGGTCGCGTTGCTGGGCCGATCCGATCCGATCGGCATCCTGTTCGCGGCGCTCCTCTTCGGCGCATTCCGCGCCGGCGCGCCGCTCATGCAGATCGAGACCAGCGTGCCGATCGAGGTGATCGACATCATCCAGGCGCTGGTCATCCTGTTCCTCGCTGCGGACGTCATCGTGCGGAAGGTCTTCCGCGTGCGCGCGCCGAAGGTCGAGATCACGGAAATGGCGACGGTGACGGGGTCCTGGGGCACGGGCACGCCACCGCCTGGATCGGCACGCTGATGGATCTGCTCGCCGTACCGCGGCTCATCTGGGAGTTCCTGGTCTACCTCTTCACGGTGATGCCGGACCTGCTGCCGATCATCCTCTCGCTTGCGACACCGCTCGCCCTGGGCGCGCTCTGCGGCGTGCTCGGCGAACGGTCCGGCGTCGTGAACATCGGCATCGAGGGCATCATGCTCATGGCCGCGTTCTTCGGCTACCTCACCGGTTTCGCACTGCATGAGCCGCTCGGGACCGGTGTCGCGCTCGCGCTCGGCATCGTGGTCGCCGTCGCCACCGGAGCACTCCTTGGGCTTCTGTACGCGTGGCTCACGGTGACCGTGCGCGCGGATCAGATCATCGCCGGCACGATGATGAACATCGCCGCCTTCGGTATGACGGGCTATCTCAACCGCCTCGTCATCACGCCGTCCGGCCGCGGAGGCGCCGGCGTGATCACGCCGTTCCATTTGCCGGACCAGCTCGCCGCCATACCATTCCTCGGCCCGATCCTCGCGATGTTCCTCGACCAGGGGCCGATCGCTATGAGCGTCATCGTGCTCGTCCTTGTTTCGCAGTTCGCCCTGTTCCGCACGCGGTGGGGACTCCGCACCCGCGCCGTCGGCGAGCATCCAAAGGCCGCGGACACCGTCGGCATCAACGTCTTCCGCCAGCGCTACATGAACGTGATCATCGGCTGTGCCATCGCCGGTCTCGCGGGCGCGTACCTCACCCTCGAGTCGACCGGCTCGTTCCAGAACGGCATGACCAACGGGCGCGGCTTCATCGCGCTTGCCGCGGTGATATTCGGACGCTGGACTCCGGTGGGTGCGTTCCTCGGGGCGCTCCTGTTCGGCACCGCCACGGCCTTCGGCATCATCGTCAACGTCCGGCCGGCCGAGGGGGATCTCGGCGCGCTCATGAAGTCGATCCCGACGTTCTGGTACGCGGCCCTTCCCTACCTCATCACGGTCGTGATCCTGGCCGGCGTGGTCGGCCGGTCGACCCCGCCGGCTGCCGATGGCATCCCGTACGCGAAAGAGGGCAAGGGCTAGGCCGGGCGGACCCTTTGACGGCTCCTCCTAACCGTCGTAGCCTCTTGTCCGTTCTGGTCAGACCACCTGACCAGCCATTGGGGAGGTCCGAACTGGCCGTCATCGAGCCCATACGGCGCAGCAGGCTCTACCAGAGCATCGTCGAGCAGATCGAGTCGCTCCTGGAGAAGGGCGAGCTTCGGCCGGGCGATCAGCTCCCGCCCGAGCGCGCGCTCGCCGAGCAGTTCCAGGTGTCGCGCGCCTCCGTCCGCGAGGCGCTCCGAACCCTCGAGCTCCTCGGCGTCATCGAGACCCACGCCGGCGGCGGCACGTTCGTCCGTCAGGTGGCACCGGACGATCTCGTGCGCCCGCTGCACAGCCTCATCGCCCGTGGTCACAGCGTCCCCGATGTGATCGAGTTCCGCGGCCTCATCGAGCCGGCACTCGCCGCGCTCGCTGCGACGCGCATCAGCGACGCGCAGCTGGCCGAGCTCCGCGAGATCCTCGCGGCTCAGGAGCGGAAGGTCGCCGCGGGCGAGACGTACGTGGAAGAGGACACGCGCTTCCACGAGGTCATCGGCGACGCCGCGAAGAACGAGCTCCTCACGACGATGCTCGCGGTCATCTGGGACGTCCTCCGCGCATCGCGCGAGCAGTGGCTGCAGACGAACCAGCGCGCGCACACATCTCTCGACGCGCACCGCCGAATCCTTGACGCACTCTCCCGCCACGACGTCGAGGGCGCGCGGACCGCATCGGCTGAGCACATCCGCGCCGTCGGCGAAGGCATCCTGAAGCTCCTTGGAGGTAAATGATGGCTGAGGAACGCAGCGTTTCCATCGAGGTCGTGTACCGGGGCATCTTCCAGAAGACGCTGGCGCAGCGCATCTGCCGTTCGGTCGTGCTCGCCGCACGCAAGCGAGGACACACCGGCACGGCATTCGCGCGCTACGGGGACTCGCCGGAACGCAACGGGGTGCCGGCGAAGCAGTTCGCTGTCGTTGCCGCCGACGAGCTCGAGCTCGAGGCCTCGATGGCGAAGTACGAGCCGAGCGTCGTGGACGTGAGCATCGCCGTCGATGACACGCTCGTGAAAGGCGTTGAGTCGTGGGCCTGGTACGGGCGCCAGCCGATCTGGAAGCCCGTACGCGCGAACGGCTGGCTCCTAGTCACGAGCGACAAGAAACCCGACGAAGTGCTGGCGCAGACCGACAAGGCGGAGCGACCGTACACGCTTGGGATCGTCCCGGGGGGCGCATCGTTCGCCGGACTCTGGGTCTACAAGGACGACCACACCGACTTCCGCGTGCTCGGAGCGCTCGCCAAGATCCTCCCGCAGTGGATCGCCCTCGACGACGCGAAGGCCGCCTCTCTCGAGCTCGCGAAAGGTGACCAGTCCGCCGTCGCATCGGTCCAATACGGCTACGACGCGACGACGATGCGCCGGGTCAAGGACGGCGAGGGAACGAGCGGCCACGAGGTACTGCAGTTCAAGAAGCCCGGCTGGACCAAGATGCGACCGGGGGTCATCGTCGAGGCCCGCAAGCCCGGCGAACGCAACCCGTATTACAAGAAGTACGGGGCCCGCACGATGCGGCCGGTCGTGAACTTCGACACGTGCATCAAGTGCACGATGTGCTGGCTCGACTGCCCGGACGAATGCTTCGAGGTCACGCCCGAGGGCCATTACGAGGTCGTGTACGAGGCTTGCATCGGCTGCGGCATCTGCGCGCAGGTCTGCCCGGTGAAGGACTGCATCGTCATGGTCGACGAGCTCAAATTCACTGACAACAAGGACAAGTGGCAGCTCTGGAAGACGGATCACTCCAAATACAACTCGTGGTTCGAGGACATGAGCGGCGTGTCGGCCGACCCGAAGAAGGGCGCGTCCGGCAGCGTCCCACCGAACGCGAACCCCGCCGCCAACGCGGCGACGAATCCAGGTGCGGACCCTGCGGCGAATCCCACGACTTCGGCGGGAGGTGACGAGTAATGGCAGTCGAGGTCAAGACCAAAGAAACGAATGAGATCGAGACCGAGCAGCTCGCGACGGGCTGCGAGGCCATCGCCGAGGCCATCCGGCTGGCTGACGTCGACGTTATGGCCGCATACCCGATCCGCCCGTACGACGGCGTGATGCAGGCGGCAGCGAAGCTCATCGCCAACGGCAAGATGGACGTCGAGTACATCGTCGCCGACGGAGAGCACAGCCAGTTCGAGATCGTGAAGCACGCCTGCGCGGTTGGTGCGCGAGTGTTCGTCGGCTCGTCGGGCGTCGGCTGGTTCTACGCTTTTGAGGCGATCGCGGTCACCGCGGGCCTGCGCCTACCGGTCGTGGCGATCTGCGGCAACCGCGCCCTCGATGACCCCGGCGCGTTCGGCACCGAACACAACGACTCGCTCGCGGTGCGCGACCTCGGCTGGCTTCTGCCGTGGGCCGAGACGGCGCAGGAAGCACTCGACCTCGCGCTCATGGCCTGGCGCGTCGCCGAGGACAAGCGCGTGTCGCTCCCGGTCGCGATCGGGCTCGACGGCGCCTTCCTCACCCACTCGCAGCACATCGTGAAGATCCCGACACAAGCTGCGGTCGACAGGTTCCTGCCCAAGTTCGACCTCGGCGACCGCCTGCTGCACCCGGACAACCCGATCACCATCGCGCCGCAGGTCGACCAGGACTGGCTCATGGAGATCCGGCGCCAGAACGACGCGGCGATGCGCAATGCGCTCGGCGTGATCCGCGAGGCGCACGCGGACTTCAAGAGGATCTTCGGCCGCGGCGGCGAGAGCCCGTTCCTCGACGAGTACATGACCGACGACGCCGAAGTCGTCGTCATCGGCCAGGGGACGCTCTCGCTCCCGATGAAGGTCGCGATCCGCCGTCTGCGGAAGGAGCGCGGCCTCAAGATCGGTCTCGTCCGCCTCAAGTGGTTCCGGCCGTTCCCGACCGAGGAGGTCGTGAAGAGCCTCCGCAGGTTCAAGGCCGTCGGCGTCATCGACCGCGACTACAGCTTTGGCTCGCCGTATTACGGCGGCGTCCTCTACAACGAGATCCGCTCAGCGCTGTACTCACAGGAGAAACGCCCGGTCATCGTCGGGTTCATCGCGGGACTCGGCGGTCGCGAGATCGAGCAACCGATGGCGACCGAGATCTTCGAGAAGACCATGGCAGCCGGCAAGGGCGACCTCGCCGCCGGCGACACGTGCCATTGGATCGGCGTACGGGAGTAAGAGATGACGACTGAGATCATGCCCGCCCAGGACCTGCCACAGATCAAGGGGGTCAAGGACGTCCCGTACGACGAGCTCTTCGTCTCGGGCCACCGCACCTGTCAGGGCTGCGAGTCCGCGCTCGTGATGCGGCACATGGTGAAGGCATCGGGCCCGCGCACGATCGTGCTGGGGTCGACCGGCTGCATGTACGTCGCGAACACGACGTACTACACGACACCATGGGTCGTGCCGTGGATGCACACGCAGCTCGGCGCGTCCGGGTCCGCGGCGCTCGGCACCGCGGCCGGTCTCAAGGTGCTGATGCGCAAGGGAAAACTGAAGAACGAGAAGATCAACGTCATCGCGTTCTGCGGCGACGGCGGTGGCGCCGACATGGGCATCGGTGCGATCTCCGCCACCCTCACGCATAAGGACTACAACTGCCTCGTCCTGCTGTACGACAACGAGTCGTACGCGAATACCGACATCCAGCTGTCGAGCCAGACGCCGTACGGCGCGGTCACGACGTTCTCGCCTTCGGGCGATAAGAAGCGGCTTATGCACACGCGCTGGAAGAAGAACGTGCCTGGCATGCTCGCGGCCGGTCATCCGGAATCCCGCTACATCGCGGCAGGATGCGCCGCGTACGCCGTGGATCTCATGAACAAGATCCGCAAGGCGCTCGAGCTCGGCGGGCCCACGTTCGTGCACACGCTCGACCCGTGCCCGAAGGGTTGGGACTATCACCCGCAGTACAGCCAGGAGCTCGGCCACCTCGCCGTGGAGACCGGGATCTGGCCGCTGTACGAAGTCGTCGACGGCGTGTGCAACCTCACCGGCCCGACGCGTCAGATCGCGGAGGGTCGCAAGAAGCGCAAGCCGGTGTATGAGTACCTGAAGCGGCAGGGCCGCTTCGCGCACTTCATCGACGAGGACGTCGAGCACTTCCAGGCGCAGGTCGACAAGATGTGGACGGACTGGCTCATTCCCGGCGTGATCCCCTTCACCGTGCCGGCGAAGGACGTTGCGATCCTGAAGATCGACAAGAAGCCCATGCACGAGCAGAAGACCGCGTAGCGCGGCACCTCACAAGGTCGTCGAAGGGCCGCCGCAAGGCGGCCCTTTTCTTTGGGGTCTTTCGTAGCCTTGCCGGTGGCGACACCGGCGTCGGTCGTGGTGCTGTCGATGAGGAGGGGATCGACGTGCGAAGGTCAGTTCTCGCCCTGGCTTGGGCTGTTTCGATCACGTGCAGCGGGGGCGCGGTACCGGCAGCATCGCCCACCACAGTTGCCGGGGTCCAGCTGTCGGGCGACGCGGAGATCCCGAACAAGGCGCGGATGAACGTCCAGATGGCGCTCCTCGGCATGTCCTTCAACGTCGACACGATCACCATCGACGGAAAGCAGTTCACGAAGGCGCGGTAACGGGCAACGGACCGAAGGCTCGAAGAGCTCGTCGATGAACGGCGTGCTTGATCCTCTCGGCAACGTCGATATGTCCTTCATCCACGACGTGGTCGAGGTCGATCGCCCAGAGGTCGATGGCCGCAAGACGCGGCACCGAACCCCGTCGGCACGGGTGAGCTCTGGATCCGCATCGACGACTCGCAGATCGTCCGTCAGCTGGTGAAGGTGTCGCTTGACGTCGATGGACTCGCGGGGATCAGCTTGCCCGGGTCGACCTCGAACATTGACATGGCGTCGGTGGAGATGTCGCGCGACATGCACTTTTCATCACGGGAGGCGCTCCCGCAGATCACAGCGCCGCCGGCGGGACGCTGAAGCCGTGCCGCGACAGAACGGTAGCAACGCGGTTGCGGCATCGCGCGACGATGTCGGCCTGGCGTTAACAGCGGCGTGAGCCTCCTGGCTGGACTGGTCGCCGGTCTCGTCATCGCTGGGCTCTACCTGCTGGCCGGACACTTCCGCATCGAAACGCCCCAGTTCACGATCGCCGGCAACCCGACGCTCGCGCTGGCCACGGCATCCGTCCTGGTACCTTTGGCCATCCTCTGGGGATGGACCTGGGTGTCGGATCGTTGGTCGGGCCGGAGCGGGCCGCGTCTCCTGCTCTACACCCTCGGCCTCGCGCTCGCGACGGCGGCTGCCTTCCCACTCGACTCGATCCTGAGTGCGTCCGCGCCGAACCGCATCGTCTTCGACCCGAGCGTGTCGATCGTGGCCGTCGACGGCGTGCTCTGGATCGTTCCGGTCGTCGCGATCGCGGCGATCCTCTACTGGCTCTTCGGTTCGGGCAAGCTGCCGGTCGGCCTGCCGGCGCTCGCGTTCGGATATCTGATCGGACTTCCGCTCGGACTCCTGTTCCCCCCGGCCGCGATGGGCGCCGTCGCCGGCACTGCTGCGGGTCACGCCTGGCGCGAACCCGGCGCGCGGGCGCTGATCGTCGTGCTCGTCGTCTTCATCATGCTCATCGCCGCGGTCGAGCTGCCGCTCGCAGCCGCGACCGTCGACAGTCCCCTCCTCAAATAGCGGAACTCTCGTAGCGGAACTCTCGAGTGCGACGGGCGACGCGTTCGCTGCTCCATCGAATTGACAGCCGGCGCGCCACCCGCTGCATCGCGAGCGCTGGCCGCGACCCCTAGCTTCGCCTCCAGAGGCTCGGAGGTGTCTTGTGAAGCGCATCGTGATCGCCCCGCTTCTCGGCTCACTGCTCGCTCTGGGCGCGGTCTCACTGGCCGCCCCCGACACCGGCTCGACTCGCACCGTCATCGACACGGGCTCGAGGCTCGACACGCGCCTGCGCGCCATCGACGGAGTGCTCTTCCCAGACTCGATCGGCGCCGAGCATCGGCAGATGCCCGACGTCGGATGTGAGGCGCCGACCACTGACCAGTGCTTCGGCTCTGGCGTCTGATCGACATACCCGGACCGAGGCCGGTGAGCCACGCTCCCGGCCTCGGCCCTCCCGCACTGCCTCTAGCATCGCTCGCCTAGTGGCAATCGCGGTCCTCGCCGGCTACCTCGCCGGGCTGATCATCGCGGTCATCGCGTTCACGGCCGAGAACTCACGGATCACGTTCGGCGGTTACGCGCTGTATGGGAACGGCGCGCTCATCGTGCCAGCGATACTCGCGCCGTTCGCGCTCTATCCCGGGTGGGTTTGGCTGCTGGCGCGGGAAGGCGATCGCCGACTGGAGGCCGCGCTGTACACACTTGGGCTCCATTTCGGCGTCGGCACGTGGGCTCTCCTCGAGGTCGTCCTGAACCCCCAGTCGGCGACCGTGACGCTTCTCAGCGCGGTGCCAGGATTTCTGCTTTCGGGCGCCCTCTTCGTGCTCCCCGCGGCCCTGCTCGCCGCGGCGACCCTCTGGCTCGTCCGGTCCAGACACGTCGCGATCACGCCGTTGACCGCGGCCTTCGGGTTCGTCATCGCCGCGCTCACGGGCCTGTTCTTCGGCCTCGGCCTCGGGATCCTCAGTGGAGGCGCTGTCGCGCTCGCTCTGGACAGACCCGCACGCAGGACGGCGATCGGCATCGCTCTCCTCGTGCTGCTGATCGTGGCCGCCAACGCGCCGATCGTCGCGGCGATCGCGACAAGCAGCGGCCCGACGCGCTGACGCGCCTAGGAGCTCGGCGTCTCCCCTTCAGGCCGACGCGGCGCTGGCTGCGGAGCCGCGGGCGCTGTTGCCGTTGACTGTGGAGGCGGCTGAGGCGCGTTCGCGCCCGGCGGAGTGCCGGGAGGCGCCGGGGTGAACGGCCGCGGCGGTCCGGCGGGCCGGAACTCGCCCGCAGGACGGAACTCACCCGCGGGCCGGAACTCGCCGGCCGGCCGCCAGGGACCGCGCTCGGGCTTCGGCGGTGGCGGACCGCCCGCCATCGCGCGTGCCTGCGGTGACATCAGACCGCGCACGTGCTCGGCGGTGTACGGCAGAAGCGCCATGAAGCGCGCGCGCTTCAGCGCGGTCGTGAGCATCCGCTGGTGCTTCGCGCACGAGCCGCTCTTGCGACGCGGGTCGATCTTGCCGCGCTCGCTGATGTAGCGGCGGATGCGGCCTACGTCCTTGTAGTCGATCTTCTGCACCTTATCGACGCAGAACGAGCACACCTTCCGGCGCGGGCGACGCGGACCGCCAGGTCCGCCCGAACCACGGTCGCCACCACCGCCACCACTGCCGTAAGACGGACGACCGCCGCCGTACGACGGGCGCGGTCCGCGCGGCGCCATCGGCGCGGGCGGACGCGGCGCGCCGCCTTCGACCGCGGCTTCGGGATGCGCCTGCGGGTTTGGAGGGGTCTCGTTCGTCATCTGCACTCGCTCCTAGAACGGGATCTCGTCGGGATCGAAGCCGGGAGCCGACTTCTCACCGTCCGCAGCACGGTCACCAGCGACCGGCGCGGTCATGCCCTCGCGACCGGGCCGCGGATCGAGCATCTGGAAGTCGTTCGCGCTGATGTCCAGGCTGAGGCGCTCCTTGCCCTCGCGATCGGTGTACGTGCGGGGCGTGAAGCGGCCCTCGACCAGCACCAGACGACCCTTCGTGATCATCTGCTGTGCGCGCTCGGCGAGACCCGACCAGCAGCTCACGCGGTACCAGTCGGTCTGCTCGACGCGCTCCTCGGCGCGACCGCTCACGCGGTTCACCGCGACGCTGAACTCACATACCGGCTTGCCGTTCGGTGTCATCTTGAGCTCCGGATCGCGGCCGACGTTCCCCACGATGATGATCTTGCTGAATGAAGCCATTTCTATTCGTCCCTTCTCACAACGATGTGGCGCAGGATCTCCTCCGTGAGACGGATGGTGCGCTCGAACTCGCGCGCTTGGTCCGGCGGGAGCGAGAACTCGAGCACGCCGTAATGGCCGTCGCGGTGGTGGGCGAGCTCGTATGCGAGCCGGCGGCGTGCCGGAGGGGTCACTTTGTCGATCTTGCCCCCGAGGGTCGTGATCGTGTGCTGCAGCCGGTCGCTCACCGCGGTCAGCCGCTCTTCGTCGGCGCTCGGGGGGAGGAGATACATGAGCTCGTATGGGCGCATTCGGTCCGGCTTCCTTTCCCTGGGCTTGCCGCGGACCTTTGGTCCGGGGCGAAAAGGCGCCGTGGCACATATCCACGGCGGTAGCGAACATTGTACGGGATGAGACGGCCGGAGGCATCACACAGGAGCGTTCGGCGCAGCCTTGCGAGGGTGCCGTGACGCTTCGGCCAGACGCGACGGTCGAATGCGCGGAGTGCGGCCTGCCGATGACACCGATCTCCGAGTCGTCCACGACGGTCACGGTCGAGTGCGCCAATCGCCATCGTGTCGTCACTGCACTGCCGGACGACCGAGCGACCCGCGCGCTCGTCGACAACTGGATCGCAAAGAAAGGCGCCCAGCTGCACGTTCAGCACGAACGCTGGGAACGCGAGGAGGACGAGGAGTGAGACCCCATGTCGTTACGGCCAACAAGCGCCATGTGCAGACCACCCAGACGAGCGGCATGGTCCGCGAGGAAGCGGTGCACAGCGACAAGATGTGGGCGGGGATCGCGCACAACGCCCCTCAGGCGTTCTCTGGATGGCATCATCACGGCGACTACGAATCCGCGATCTACGTCCTGACCGGCCATGTCCGCATCGAGTGCGGACCAGGTGGCCGCACCGTTCTCGACGGCGGCCCGGGCGATTTCCTGCTCATCCCGGCGCGCGAGATCCACCGCGAAGGCAACCCGACCGATGCGACGACGGACGTTGTCCTGGTGCGGGCCGGTCAGGGCGAAGTCGTGGTCAACGTCGACGGGCCGGCATAGCCGCGCGCGAAGAGCGCGCCTGCGAGCGCGACCGCGGCAATGACGAGGGCGCCCAGCGCGAGCGGAGTGTTGTCTTTCGGCGCGGTCGGCGTCGCCGCCGTGCCGGAGCCGAAGAACGACGCTTCCTCCGCGTTCGGCGCGCCGGCGTGGCTGCCGCTGCACGCATCTGTCTGCCACGCGCCGTTGCCCGCCGCCCGGAGATACAGCGTGTGTCCCTCACCGCGGATCACCGCTGAGTAGTCGACGCTCGTGATCGCGCCACCCTTCGTCGGCCCGAGGTAGACCTCGACCTCGCCGAGAAGCGTTCCCTTCAGGAATCGCTCCGGGCGGAAGCGGATGACGCCGCCCGCCGGCGCGAACGTCTGCCGCGTCCCGGTGACGGAGCCGTATACGACGACCTCTGCCAGCGCGGCGCGCTCGGCCACGGTCATCTGGACGCACGATGCGAGCGCCGGCGACGACGCCCAGCTCATGCCGAACAGCACCGCGGTGACGAACATCAGACAGCGCACGAGGTCTCCCACTCCAGGCATGACGCCGGAAGTTGGGCCGCGGTTCCCTAAGTGGCCTGCCCGGCGAGCAGCGTGCGCAGTCGCTCACCAAGGGTCTGCAGGACGGACACGGCGATCAGGGCGTTCTGACGGATGACGTTGTGGAACTCCCCACGTGACAGCACCAGACATTTCATGGGCGACAGCGCCGTCACGGTCGCGGTCCGCGGCCCGCCGTCGAGGAGGGCGATCTCACCGAAGAAGTCGCCTGCGCCGAGCTCGCGGAGGTGGCGCCCCTGGCGGCGCACCTCGGCGGTGCCGGAGATGATCACGAAGAACTCGCCGCCAGCCGAACCCTCGCGGCACAGATCGCGCCCTGCGACGAAGTCGACCTCGTCGACCTGCGTCGCGATGAAGGCGAGTTGCTTGTCGTCGCACTCCGCGAAGAGTGGAACGGACTTCAGCATCTTGACTCGCGGATCAGCCATTGGCGCCGAGGCTACGTCGCAGTGAAGAAGGTCGCAAGGCCGCCGCCCTGTCACTCGACCAAGGCGGATGACCGCGCTCCAGGCCCGTACGGCGCCAGTTCTTGAGGCGCAATAGTCCGCAGGTCGTTCGGTGCTGGCGGCGGGATTCGAACCCGCACTGAACTCCTCTTAAGGGAGTGGTCTCTGCCGATTGGACTACGCCAGCTCGCTAAGGATACGAAGGGGCTTAAACGCTCTGCCCGAACGCCGTGGGGATTCGAGTCCCTCCTCCGGCACCGCGGTCAGCGTGACGTTGGCGTCGGGCTCGCTCGAGGCCGAATGACCAGGCGCGCGACCATCCCGAGCGATTCGTGCCCGAGGACGGTGCAGACGATCCGCACCTCCGCGGGCTCCGCCGGAGCTGTCCAGTCGTTGCTCGCGCTGCCGCCCGGTGCGAGATGGACGTGGGCCAACCCAAGCGCGCGGCCCCGGTCGTCGGGCATCAGGTCGTGCTCGAGGCGTCCGACATTCCGAACGACGAGCCGGACCCGCTCTGCTGCCGTCACCTCGATCGTCGGCGGGATGAATCCGTACTCGGTCATCGCGACGACGATCTCCCGCTCCGGCGGTGGGGCGCATCCGACGAGGAGCGCGCAGCACATCACAAGATGTAGTCGGAGCACGGGCGGTCATCTTAGAGTGGGCGCGTGCAAGCGCGAGGAGACCTCGCGGAGTACGCGCTAGCGGTCCGGAGCTTCAGTCGGAACGCACGGCTGTTCATCGTCCACGTCATCGGGATGGACACCGTCCACGGCACGTCCCTCGTCCTCGTGAACCTCTATTTCCTCGCGGTCGGCCTTCCGATCGAGTTCATCGGCCTGCGACTGCTGCTCGGCGGCATCGCCGGCGCCGCGTTCTCGGTACCCGCGGGGCTCATCTCCGACCGCATCGGTCGCAAGTGGTCGTTCATCATCGGCGACGGCGCGGGCGCGGCGCTGTATATGATCACCATCTTCTCGGTAGACCAGGGCATCCTGCTCGGGACAGGTGTGCTCAGTGCCATCGCCGGAACGCTCCACGGCGTATCCGAGCCCGCCTTCATGGCCGAGAACAGCGAGCGGCGCGAGCGAGTACATCTGTTCTCGGTCTCCGACGGCCTGCGCACGCTGTCTGCGATGGTCGGGAGCCTCCTTGGAGGATTCGTGCCGCTGCTCGCTGCGTCACTCGCGGACAAAGTCACGCTCTACCGGGCGTCGATCTTCATCGGCATTGCGATCTGGGCGCTTTCGTTGATCCCCGCGCTCATGCTGCGTGGCCGCGACCGTCCGATGGAGCGTGGACCCTCAGGCATCCGCGGGATCTTCGCGGGCGTGCGCCATCCGGACCGAGTGCTCCGTCTCGTGGCCATCGGAGGGCTGGTCGCCCTCGGCTTCGGTTTCGTTGGTCCGCTCTTCAACGTGTTCTTCTACGAGGGCCTGCACGCGCACACGCACGACATCGGCGTGACCTTCGCGTCCGGGTCGCTGTTCGTCGCGCTGGCCGCGCTCGCCGCGCCTTTCCTGGCGGCGCGCATGACGAAGGTGCAGGCGGTCGTGAGCACACGACTGCTCGCGGTGCCTTTCATCCTGCTGATCGGCCTCTCCCCCAACCTCGCCACGATGACCACCGTTCTGACGCTGGCCGGCGTCGCGTACGTCATCCGCAGCGTTCTCGCAAACGCGGCAAGTCCGATCGCGGAGGCATTCGCAATGGAGATCCTCGATCCAGGCGAGCGCGGCACGATGGTCGGTCTTCGGTCGGCCGCTCAGCAAATACTCAGCGGGCTCGGCGCGTTCCTTGGCGCTCGGCTCATGGCGGGAGGCGACTACGTGACGCCGTTCCTCGTGATGGGCGCGACGTACGGAGCCTCCGCTGCCCTCTTCTGGGTGTGGTTCAGGCCCGTCGAGCGCGGCGCGCAGACCGTCGCTTCGATCGCGATCGCCGGTGAGCCCGCCGACTGACTGACCCATCCCGGCGGCTGGCGGCGCGTTCAGCGAGACTAGGCGCACCCCAAACGAGGAGTGCGCGGATTGGCTGATCCCACGCGTTTCGTGATCATCGGCAACGGCGCTGCCGGAACGTACGCGGCCGAGCAGCTGCGGAAAGAGGACGCGGCGGCCGAGATCGTCATGATCGACGACGAGAAATACACCCTCTACAACCGCGTGTCGCTCCCCCGCTACCTCAAGGGCGTGCTCCTCGAACAGCGTGTGCAGGTCCGCGACATGGAATGGCACGTGAAGAACCGGATCGACCTGCGCCTCGAGACGAAGGTGACGCAGGTCAACTTCGAAGAGAAGACCGTCGCGATCGACCCGGGCGGTGAGCTGAAGTACGACAAGCTCCTCATCGCGACCGGCGGGCGTCCAAACCCTCTGCGTGTGCCCGGCTCCGACAACGCGCCCTACCTCTTCAACTTCCAGTACTTCGACGAGACCAAGGCGATGGTCGATCGGATCCCCGAGTCCAAGGTCGCGGTCGTCCTCGGCGGGTCGTTCATCGGTTACGAGCTCACGGAGGCGTTCGCGTTCCGGAAGCTGGAGACGCACTGGCTCCAGCGCGGCCCATGGTTTCTGCGGCGTGCGCTCGACGAGCCGGGCGGGAAGGTGGTCTCGCTCCTAGCGGAGGACGCCGGCGTGCACCTCCACTACGAGGAGTCGATCGAGAAGCTCGAGCGGAGCAACGGCCAACTGAAGGTCACAGGGTCGAAGGGCTTCAGCGCGACGGCCGACCTCGTCGGTGTGGGGTTGGGATTGACGATGAACATCGACATCTTCAAGGGCACCGCGCTCGACACAAAGGTCGGCGTCCTCACGAACGAGTTCCTCGAAACGAATGTACCGGACGTGTGGGCTGCGGGCGACGTCGCCGAGTTCTACGACGTCGTCTCCGAGCGCCACCATCGCATGGGCACATGGGACAACTCGCTGAATCACGGGCGACACGTCGCGAAGAACATGCTCGGCGCGAAGCAGCCGTACGTAGAGGTGCCGACGTACGCATCCGGGATGTTCAACTCGAACATCTCGGTGATGGGCGTGACGACCGAAGAGGAGCCGGACGCCGAATCGCTGTTCGAGGTCGACTACGATGCGCGCAATTACAAGCGCCTCTTCTTCCTCGGGGACAAGCTGGTCGGCGCGATCCTCATCGGCAAGATGAAGGGCCGCAAGAAGGTGCTCGAGCTCATCAGCTCGCGCACGCCGATCGAGGAACGGCCAAAGGTCTTCGAGCTCCTTGCGATGCCGGAGGTGCCTGCCAAGGCGGCCGCCTCCCAGTGACGCTGCAGCGAGTCTCGTTCGTCGTTCCCGGTGGCGAGCTCGAGGGAACGCTTCATCTCCCGCAGACGCGCGCCGTGGGCGGCGCTCTGGTGCTGCACGGGTTCGGCGGGCATCCGGATCAGCCGCACATCATCGCGACGTGCGAGGCGCTCGAAGCCGCCGGCGTCGCAGCGCTCCGCTTCGCCTATCGCGACCACCAACCGCCGCGAATGACGCTCGCGAGCGGACTCGCTGATGCGAGCGGCGCGATCCGGCTTCTGAAGGCGCATCCAGACATCCCCGAGTCGTTGGGCGTCGTTGGCTTCTCGTTCGGCGGCGCGGTCGCCGCGCTCGTCGCGGGCCGCGACTCGCGCATCCGTGTCGCTGTGCTCGCCGCCGCGCCGGCGCGCTTCGGCGACGACGACAAGCTCAAGCCGATCGCCGAGGTCACGCGCACTCGCGCGCGCGTGCTGCTCATCTGGGGCAGTCGCGACACGGCAGTGCCGCTGACGAGCGCGGAGCGCTACGCGGCTGTGCTATCACAGGCACGCGTGACACATCGGACCGTCATCATCGAAGGAGGCGACCATGATTTTTCGCCCGCGGGTCCTCGCGCGATGATGGCGCAGCGAGTCGCCGAGTGGTGCCGGGAGAGCCTCACAACATGACGGCCGGGGTACTCGTGCTGCATCCGTGGTGGGGACTCAACCAGGACGTGCGCGCGTCCGCCGAACGGCTGCGCCGCGAGGGCCATGAGATCGCGGCTCCTGACCTCTTCCACGGCCGGGTCGCGACGACCCGGGACGAGGCGCAGGCGCTCAGCGGCGAGGTGAGCAAGAACTGGAAGGGCGCGATGACCGAGATCGAATCCGCATTCGAAAAGATGCGGGCCGACCGTGTCGCGGTGATCGCCTGGAGCATGGGCGTGTGGTTCAGCTGGCAGCTCGCGCAGGCACGCGCGGACCGGATCCGTGGTCTCGTGAGCTACTACGGGTACGGCGAGTTCGAACCGGGCGCGACCTTACCACCGATCCTCGGACACTTCGCGGAGAACGACGAATTCGATTCCGTCGAGGACGTGCGCGGCGTGGAGCGAAAGCTGATCGAAGCCAAGCATGTCGCGCAGTTCCACGTCTACCCCGGCACGAAGCACTGGTTCGACGAGCCCTCGCGACCTGAGTACGACAAGGCCGCCAGCGAGCTGGCATGGCAGCGGACCATCGCTTTTCTCGACACGCATCTGCGACGCTGAAGAGGCCGTCTCCGCCTAGCCTTACGCCCGCATGGCAGCGCGTGCGCGCCGCGATCATCGACTCGATCCTCATCAGTCTCGCAGTGGCGGTGCTCGTCTTCGGCCTGTCGGTCTTTCGCGGCGCGTGGCGGGCCGTTCGCGAACTTCCTGAACACGCTCGCGTATCTGATCTACCTGGCCGGCGCGACGCTGTACTACACGGTGTGCTACGCCGAGGGCGGTCAGACATTCGGCAAGATCGCGACGCACACTGCGGTCCGGCTCGACGGCGACGAGGACCGCCCGCTCGGGTATGTGCGCGCGTTCATTCGGGCGCTCTTCCCGCCGTTCATGTGGGTGTTGATCATCTCCGGCTTGCTCGATGTCCTCTGGCCGCTGTGGGACAGCAAGCATCAGACGCTGCACGACAAGTTGGTGGGCAGCGTCGTCATCCACGTCTGAGCGCGGGAATGGATCGGACTTAGCGGAAGTGCAGCGCTGACTTCGCTATCTTCGATCGGTGGCGCCATTCGAGCGGCTCGCAGACGAGGACTTCTGCTACCTCACGACAGTCGGTCGAAAGAGCGGCAAGCCTCACACGATCGAGATCTGGTTCGCACGCGAGAACGGCAACCTCTATCTCCTGTCCGGCGGTGGCGACTCCGCGGACTGGGTGCGGAACCTGCGCAAGACACCGAACGTCCGCGTGCGCATCGGATCGCGGACGGTAGACGCAAGGGCGCGTGACGTCAGCGCGCCCGAAGAGGATGCGCTCGCGCGCCGGCTTCTCGATGAGAAGTACATGGGGTGGAAGGCTGGTAAGCGCCTGAGTTCGTGGGCGCGGAACGCACTCCCGGTGAAGATCGAGCTCTAGTCCCGACGGCGCGTGTTCCTTTACGGTGTCGCAGTGCCACTCGAGTACGTCGATGACTTGACGCCGGCGAAGTGGATCGCGGAGCGACTACATCCATTCGCGCAGGACGCGGGCGCCATCATTCCGCCGGGTTTCGATGCATACGCGCGGATCTTTCATCCGGCGATGCGGCGCGTGGATCAGGTGGACGTCCCCGTGCGATGGCGAGAGATCGCCAACTCGAACCTACGGGTGCATCACTCAGAGATGCAATTCGGCGCGATCGCCGGCGGCTCGGCGCTGAAACGTGGATCGCAGCCGGGCCTGTGGGACCGCCCGCCCACGACCGGCACACTGCCGCTGGACATCGCTCGCGTTCTCGTCGGCCTACTGCGCGGCCAGACCACGACACCCGAGCGTTGTTGGTTCGCGGCCTGGGAAGGTTGGGGCGACCCGGTATTCATGACGTCTCGAGGGTCGATGGACAGTCCGGCTCCACCGCTGCCGGGGGTCAGTTCGAGGCCGAAGACGCGGACGTTCAAGGTGCCGGGTCGCGGCTACTACATCGCACGAGGTCCACTCTCGGCCGCATTGGAAACGGTCTACGGCGCGACGGTCAATTACCGGTCAGCGAGCATCTGGTGGCCCGATGATCGGGCGTGGTGTGTGGCCACGGAGGTCGATTTCGACTGGACTTACGTCGGCGGCTCGAACGAGTGCGTCGCGGCGGTGCTCGGCCATCCCGACCTCGAGGCCCTTCCCGCCCGGATCAGCGACGGCGTCAGCTACGCCAGCGATCCGATCAATCCCAAGCCACTGGCTTAACGCTTCAGCGGCCAGTACACCTCGGTCCGCACCTTGTCGTGCGGTGTCGTCGCCGAGTCGTCCACGTAGGACTCCCACGGACCTTCGCCCGCACCTAGACCGTGCTCCTTGAGGTACGCCTCGATGCGCCGGTACTCCGCCGACAGCGTTTCGTACGAACCGATATGGACCGTCTTCGCGGCGCGACCACCGGGCAAGGTCGTGACGCGCGCACCGTTCGCCCCGGTCACCGTTCCGGTGAATGGGAAGCCCGCCTCGGTGTCGAACGCGGCGGGATCGCTGTTGTAGTAGCGCGCGAATGGCGGTCCCGAGGGTGTCGCTCCCTGCGCGACGATCGCCGTGCGCAGCCTCGGGAACAGCTCCATGAAGAAGGCCCCGAGACCGCTCTGGGGCATCTTGCGGCGGACCGTCAGCGCGCGCCGAGGCTGCAGTTCGACGATCTCGATGGGCGCGTCCATCAGACCCGTGGGAAGTCTCCGTGCTCGCGGAGATAGGCGACGACTCCACCCGCGGAGAGGATCTCCTGCGCGAACGAAGCGAGCGGTCGCAGCGTGGCGCTGCCAAGTGGACCGCGCAACACACCCGCGGCGGCCTCGAGCGTGACGTCATCGCCGTCGCGCACGATCTGCACGGCGTCGACGGACTCGATCACAGGGATACCCAGATTAATGCAGTTGCGGAAGAAGATGCGGGCGAAGCTCTTCGCGACAACGGCGCCGATACCGAGCTTCTTCAATGCCGCGACCGCGTACTCGCGCGACGAGCCGCAGCCGAAGTTCTCGCCGCCGACGAGGATGTCGCCCGGCCGCACCTCCTTCGCGAAGCCGGGGCGCGCATCGCAGAACGCGTAGGTGTGGAATTTGTCCTGGCCGACCATGAACGGTGCGTAGCGGCCTGGCACCATCTGGTCGGTGTCGAGGTCGTCGCCGAAGACCCAGGCGCGGGCCATCAGTCATCGATCTCCTGTGAGGGTCCGCTACGCGCGCTCGCCAGCACGAGCTCGCGCGAACGGTCACCTGATCGCGATGACGCCGCGCCGCGCTCCGGACGGTCAGCGCGACGGCCCGCGACGAGTTCGTCGAACTCGGCGTCCGTCGCCTCGAGATACGGACGCGGATCGTCGATGACGCCGGTCAGCGCCGCGACCGCCGCGACGTACGGCGAGCCGATGAAGATCGACGCGTCTGGCGAACCCATCCGGCCTTTGTAGTTGCGGTTCGCGGTGGAAAGGCAGATCTCCTGCGCCGCGAGCACGCCGCCGGTCCGCCCGAGACATGGACCGCAACCCGAGGAGCCGATGACGGCGCCCGCCGCCGAGAGAGCCTGCATCGTGCCGTCCTGCATCGCGAGCTCGAACTGTCTGCGCGATGAGGGCACCACCTCGAGGCGGACATGCGGAGCGATGCGCCGTCCGCGCAGCACCTTCGCGGCCTGCTGCATGTCGACGAGGCGGCCGTTCGTGCACGAGCCGAGGAAGACGATGTCGACCGGCTGGCCGATCGCGGCCGAGACGTCGACGACCTGGTCGACGCGCGGCGGCACCGCGATCTGTGGCTCGAGCGTCGTGAGGTCGATCGTGACCTCACGCGAGTACCGCGCGCCTTCGTCGGGGCGAAGCCACGCCGGCGCCTCCGGCGTGCCGACCACGATCCCGGCCTTCGCGCCCATCTCGGTCGTCATGCCCGCGAGGGTGATGCGGTCGCCCTGCGGCAGATCGCCCACGCCGTGGAACTCGACGCACGCGTAGCGAGCGCCGTCGGTGCCGATCTCGCGGACGACTCGCATGATCGCGTCTTTCATGGTGACGCCCCTGCGCAGACGGCCGGTGAAGTCGACCTTGATGGACTCGGGTACGCGAAGCCAGGTCCGGCCGAGAGCGAGCGCCACGGCGATGTCGGTCGCGCCCATGCCCGCTCCGAAGGCGCCGACCGCTCCGTACGAGTTCGAGTGCGAGTCGCTGCCGACGATGACCGTGCCCGGCTCGCAGTACCCCTCCTCGACCATGATCTGGTGGCAGACCCCCTCGCCCGCGTCGTAGAAGGTCGGGATGCGCTGCTCGCGCACCCATTCGCGTAATACGCGATGGGAGTCGGCCACGACGGGCGTCGGTGCGGGCGCGGCGTGGTCGACGAAGACGCAGACCTTCGACGTGTCCCAGACCTGCTCGCGGCCGAGGTCCCGCAGCCCGGCGATGACAGCGTCGATGACGGAGTCGTGGACCATGACGCGCGACACCGGGACGATGACCAGATCGCCCGCCCGGACGTCGCGCCCGGAGACGCGCGACAGGATGACCTCGGCGAGAGTTCGCGTCATGCCACCACCCATTCGCGTAGCAGCGCGTCGAGCTGGTCCATCGATAGCGGCCCCGAATCGGCCAGGGTCTTGATCCGCGTCGTGATCGCGCGGAGCTCGTCCTTGCCGAACTGTAGCCCGAGCTCCTCGGCCCTGCGACCCACCGCGTTGTGCCCGGTGAGCCGGTGCGCGATGTTCATCGTGCGCGTCAGCCCGAAGTCCGCGGGATCGAGGATCTCGTAGCTGTTCGGGTTGATGTAGATCGCCTTCGTATGCATGCCGGCCTTGTGATGGAACGCGTACTTCCCCGTCACGAAATTGTTGTATGGGATCTCGATGTTGACCAGCGAGGCGACGAGCTCGTCAAGCTCCTTCAGCTTCCGCAGGTCGTACTTCCGTTTGATGGCGGCGGGGTCGTCCGCGTACATCCGCGCGACGAAGCCGCCGAGGGGCGTGATCCCGTTGCGCTCACCGATCCCGAGAACGCTCGTGTCGATATGCGTCGCACCACCCTCGAGGATGCTGTAGGAGTTCGCGATCGCGCAGCCGGCGTCGTTGTGGCCATGGAACTCGATGTCGCAGTGCACGTGATGGCGTAGCTCGGTCGCCAGCGCGTAGCACTGCCGTGGCGTTGCGATGCCGACCGTATCCGCCACGCCGACGCGGTCGACTCCCATCTTGTCGACGGCGGTGTAGACCTTGAGCAGGTCGCCCTCGGTGGAGCGGAAGCTGTCCTCGCTCGAGAAGCGGACCTCCTTGCCGTGGTCCTTGATGAACTCGATGACCGTGCCGGCCTCGCGGATGATGTCGTCGACGCTCTTCCCGTGAGAGAACTCGCGTAGGTACGAAGACGTCCCGAAGAGGATGTCGATGCCGGTCACCGCGGTCTGCACCGCGACGCGCGCGTCGTCCATGTGGCAACGCACGTGTGTCAGCACCTTCGCGTTGAGGCCGAGGCCGGCGATGATCTTCAGGTCCTCGCATGACTGCGGCGAGGCGACCGGCGATGTGAGTTCGATGTACTCGACGCCGAACTCGTCGAGCATCCGCGCGATCTGGACCTTCTCGGCGGTCGTGAAGTGAGCGTTGGAGAACTGCTCCCCCTCGCGGAGCGTCGAATCGATGATCGCGAAGCGCTCGACCGGCATCGTCACGTCCCTTTCCCCACGCGCCGATCAGACGCCACCGGGCCTCAATGAAGAAGCCCGGCAGCGCATACGCGCACACCGAGCCTCACACGAAGCTTGGTCGCACGGTAGCGCTTCGACCCGGGGTCGCCCCCGAGCCGACAGCCCGTCTCCTTCCGGTGGACGAGCCAGCCGGTGATCGCGAAACCGATCACCGACTTCGGCGATCGCCCCGTTCCCGTCGCTTCGGTGGAAGCTCGTTCCTCCGCGAGCGGTACTCCTGGCGATCGCGCCTCTGGCCGGCAACGCGATATGAAGTTGTTCCGCGGACTATAACCTCAAGCGGTGGTGGTCCGCCAGTTTTCCGTGCGACGGGCGCGCGCGGAAGACGCCGACGCCATCTGCGCGATCTATAACGAGGGCATCGAGGATCGTGCGACGCTCGAGACCGAGCGCCGCACGGTCGATGAGCGTCGCAGTTGGCTCGCAGCCCGCGACGCGCGCCATCCGGTCGTCGTTGTCGAGTCTGACGGTGTGGTCATCGGGTGGGCGAGCCTCAATCTCTTCAACGCGCGCGATGCGTACCGACACGTCGCGGACATCTCGGTATACGTCGCGCGCGCGTCGCGCGGGAAGGGCGCCGGCACCGCGCTCCTCAAGCAGCTCGTCGAGCTCGGCCGCGAGATCGGCTTCCACAAGCTGGTGCTGGCGGGATTCCCCTGGAACTCCGCGAGCGTCGCGCTCTACCGGCGGCTCGGTTTCCGGGAGGTCGGGATTTACCGGGAGCAGGGCCTCCTGGATGGCCGCTGGGTGGACGTCGTGCTCATGGAGAGGCTCCTCTAGCCGCACAGCGCTTTGGAATGGGCCTCAAATAGCCCGTTCGGGGGCCTTACGGCCCGCGGATGGCACCCCTAGCGTGCCTCCGATGAGCCGGGGTGAACGGGTTCCCGCGCCCTTTCGTTAGGTGAAGCAAGGCGACGCCGACGTGGCAGTAGGCCGGGCGCGCCCTGTCGACCTGACAGGAGGTGAGGCCGGAACCGATGGAGCGCTCGTTCGCGCAGCGAAGTCCGGGGACGCCTCTGCGTTCGGTGAGCTCTACGAGCGCTACCGCGACGCGATCTACCGCTACTGCCTCTCTCGGACGGGTACGGCGCACGACGCCGAGGACCTCACGTCGGACGTGTTCGTGAAGGCGCTGCACTCGATCGACCGGTACCAGGAGCGCGGGCTTCCGTTCGTCGCGTTCCTTTACCGCATCGCGCGCAACGCCGCGATCGACCGCGCACGCACCATGAAGCAGCCACTGTCTGTAGACGAGCTCGTGACCGAGCCCGCGTCGCGGCAGAACGTCGAAGCCGACGCGACGCTCGCCGTCGACCGCAGCATCCTCCTCGCGGCGCTCACAAAGCTGAAGCCCGAGCATCGCGACGTCATCGTCATGCGCTTCATCGAGGGTTACAGCGCGCTCGAAGTAGCCGCGGCGCTGGGCAAGACCGAAGGGGCGGTGCGCACGCTGCAGCACCGCGCGCTCGAGCGACTGCGCAAGGAATTCGACGACGCGCAGCGCGATATGGCGCGCAAGGGCCAACGCTCATGAACGACGACAAACTCGTTGGCCTGCTGTCCGCGCTGCGGACCGAGCGGATGGAGCGCACCGCCGACCAGAAGCTGCGCGCGCGGCTCGAGAACGCGTGGACCGTCCGCGAGAACCAAAGCGGGCTCGCGTGGCGTGCGCGCCGGCCGGTGTTGGTCATCGCCACGGCCGCGCTCGTGCTCGGCAGCATCGCCACGACGCTCTCGGCTCCTGGCGACAGCGCGCTCTACACGCTGCGTGTGACGATCGAGGACCTCGCGATCCAGCTGCACAGGGATCCGGAAGACCGCGCCGAATACCTCGTGTCGCTGCTCGAGCAGCGGACCGCCGAAGCGGCACGGCTCGAGGCGACGGGCAATGCGCTCGCGGCGAGTCACGCGCGAGACATCGAACGCGACACGCTCCGCATGGTCCAGCAGAACCTCCCGGTCGCGCCCGAGGTCGTTGAGCCGGCGCCGACGGAGTCTCCGTCGCCGAGTCCGACGCCATCGCCTACGCCGTCACCGACTCCATCACCCGCCCCGACCGCCACGCAGCGTCCAGCAACACCGCGGCCGACCACGGCGCTGACGAGCGCGCCACCGACCGCGACGGCGACTCCGCGACCGACGACGGCCGCGACGCCGCAGGCGGTCAGCTTCGCCGGCGCGGTGAAGAACCCTGACGGCACGTACGCGACCAACGTGTGCATACAGTTGAGCCCGAATATGTCGTGCTTGACGGTGACCTCGTCCGCTACTTTCCGGGTCACTTTCTCCGCAAAGATCGGACAATCAGTGACCCTGAACTTCACTCGGTCGGACGGGATCAAGACCTACAAGGCGACGATCACCAAGACGGTGACGAGCACATACATGGATGTCGGGATCGTCCTGCTCAGGGTGCAGTGACCGCGCGTTAGGGGCTCAGTACCGCACTGGTACTTCCGGGTCTGTAAGGTCAGCGCCCACCCCTCGTTCTCAGGACCATGAAGGTTTTCAGCACGCTCATCATGGCGACCCTTGCCCTGGCGTTGGTCCTGGTCGCGAGCGCATCCGCGGCGACCGTCGGTGGTGGGGCGGCTGTCGTCAGCCCGAATGGACCCGACGAGTTCGGTCGAGCGTGGGCCGCATGCCTCGAGACCAGGGACGCAAACAGCGACGAGTGCTACCGCGCGCAAGAGCTGAGCGGGCTTGCACCCGACGAGTTCTTCGACAAGCTGACGCGCAAGCTGGAGCTGCTCGCCGAGCAGCCCAAACCCGAGAAGAAGCCGGACGCGTGGGCGCTCATGAAGGAATGCGCCGGCACACGCGATCTCGAGAGCGACGCGTGCCGCCGTTTCATCGACGCGACCGGCCTCAGCGGCGACGAGGTCGCTCGCCTCGCCGATGGCCTGGCCTCGCCACGTAGCGAGCATACGGCGACCGCCGACAAGAAGAACAGCACGACCGCGATGACCGACACGATGCAGGCCTGCGTCGATCTCCGTTCCGAGATGAAGGGTCGGCAATCGGTGGAGGAGCTGAGCGCACTCGCCGAGAAGATCAACTCCGTCTGCCCGAAAGCGATCAAAGAGTCACGGTTAACGCCCGGCCAGTTCTGGGCGAAGTTCGCCGCCTACCGATAGTTCCTCTCCCCCTCCCCGCGACGTGAACAGCGCGTCCCCGTCCAGGACGCGCTGTTCCATGTTCAGGTCCGACGTCCGGAGTAGCACCGTCGGGGGAGACATGACCGAGAGCACGAACCGTTCTGAGTGGCAAGGACCACACACCGGGTCCATGGAAAGGAACGAAAGTGCTCTGGTACATCTTCAGCGCGCTATCCCTGGCCCGGCACGCGGTAGTCCTCACGCTCATCGCAGGCGCCGCCGCGACAACGATGGTGGCCGGTTCCGTAGATCAGATCGGAACGCAGGTCCAGCAACAGACGGCGCCGACCACCGCATCTTTCGCGCCCACGAGCAAGCCGGAGCCGACGGCCAAGCCGGAGCCGACGGCCAAGCCCGATGAGGCTCCCGTCATCACCTCGCAGTCAACGACGCCCGAGGTGAGCGCGAGACCGCAGACAACAACGCGGAACATCGACACGCTCGTCAAGGATTGCCTCACCAAGTACGCCGCCGTGAAGACGAGCCCGACCGCGGGGACGGCCGCCTCCGAGGCATGCCGCGGTGCGATCGAAGCCTCAGGCCTGACGTCGGCCGAGTTCTGGGGTCGGTTCGGTCCGAAGGTGGAGCCAACGACGCAGCCCCAGAAGCCAACGACAGATCTCGACGCGCTCGTCAAGGAGTGCCTCGGCAAATACGCCGCCCTCAAGACGAATCCGACTGCGGGGACCGCGGCGTCTGACGCGTGCCGTCGCGCCATCGAGGCGTCGGGCCTCACGTCGACCGAGTTCTGGATGCGGTTCGCTCCGAAGGTTGAGCCGAGCACCGCTCCCGTGGGACCCTCGACGTCTGCTTCGGCGAAGCCATCCAACCCTACGACGAACATCGAGTCGCTCGTGAAGGACTGCTTCGCGAAGTACATCGCCGCGAAGGACAGCTCCACGGGCGGGACGGCCGCGTCGGAGGCATGCCGTCGCGCGATCGAGGCGTCCGGTCTGAGCGCGACCGAGTTCTGGGCCAGGTTCGGGACGCCGCAGGCTCCGAAGTCGACGCCCAAGGCCACCGCCACACCGACCACGAAGGAGCTGACCCAGCTGACCCGGTATTGCCTGACGATGCACGCCGCGCTGACCACGACATCGAGCTCTGAGCAGGTCGAGCGGACGACCACGGTCTGCAACCAGGCGATCGCGGAGTCAAGGCTCACGCCTACGGAGTTCTGGTCGAAGTTCTCCGCCAACCGGTAGGTCCTCCGCCCTCCCCGCGACGTGAACAGCGCGTCCCTCCAGGACGCGCTGTTCCATGTCTAGCATTGGGTCCGTGAAGCGCCGCATCGGCATCCTCACCGGAGGCGGTGACGTGCCTGGGCTCAATCCGGTGATCAAGAGCGTCGTGTACCGCTCGACGGAGCTCGGGTACGACGTGCTCGGCATACGCCGCGGCTGGCAGGGCCTCACACACATGCGGCCAGGCGAGGAACTGGACCCCGAGTACGTGCGGCCCCTCGATCGTGCGAACACTCGCGCCATCGACCGCACCGGCGGCACCATCCTCCACACCTCGCGAACGAATCCGCGCAGGATGAGCGAAGCACGCCTCCCACCGTTCCTCGAGAAGTCGGAGCGCGGGGGTTTGGCCGTTGCGGAGGGCCTCTATGACCTCACGCCGCTCGTGCTGCGCAACATCGCGGCGCTCGGTCTCGACTATCTCGTGACGATCGGCGGTGACGACACGCTCTCGTATTCGGAGGTGCTCGTCAGCCAGGGTATTCCGCTCATCGCCGTGCCCAAGACGATGGACAACGACGTCCAGGGCACCGAGTACTGCATCGGATTCTCGACCGCGATCACACGCGCGAAGGAGCTCATCGACCGGCAGCGCACGACACTTGGCTCGCACGAGCGCATCGGCGTGTTCCGCATCTTCGGACGCGACGCCGGCTTCAGCGCGCTGCATGCCGCATACGTGACGTCGGGGCGGTGCCTGATCCCCGAGTCGCCCTTCGATCTCGATCGGCTCGTCACGATCCTCGCCGAGGACAAGCGCCACAACCCGTCGCGGTACGCCTTCGTGATCGCGGCCGAGGGCGCGGTGTGGGTCGGCGGAACGATCCCTGAGTACGGACCGGCGGACGCCTTCGGGCACCGACACAAGACGAACATCGCCGAAACGCTCGCGGACGAGATCCGCAAACGCTCCGGCGAGGAGACCATCGCGAGCGAGCTCACGTACGACCTACGCAGCGGCGACCCCGACGCGCTCGATCAGACCGTCGCGATCACGTTCGCGAATATCGCCATCGACCTCATCCGCGACGGCGTCACCGGTCGGATGGTGGCGATCCAGGGCGGCAACTTCGTGCACACGACCCTTCCGGATCCGAAGCTCGGGCCACGCCGCGTCGATGTCGCTCACCAGTACAACGCCGAGCGCTTCCGACCACAGTACGCCGAGCGCCTCGGAGCATCGATCTTTCTCTCCGCGCCCGGGGATTGATGCGCGCGGCGTTCGTCGCCCTCGCGGCGGTACTCGCGCTGCAGGGCTGCGCGCCACCGGTCTCGACCTCGACGCCGTTGCCCGCCCCCACCGTCGCCAGCGCGGAACCCACGCCCAGCGAGAGACCCGTAACGGTGCCGCCATCGCCGGTGCCGACCGCCACGCCGTTCGCTCGATGCCCCGCGCCGCAGGCATCCGTGGCAGAGGTCTCGCTGGTGCCGCTCTGCGTTCCGGGCGCGAACGTACGCGTGGAGAACGGGGTCGAGTACTCGGATCTGCATGTCCTCTACGACCAGGTCGTCGAAGACCTCGCGGCGGTCCAGCGCGAATTCGCGTGGACGCTGCGCAGGCCACCCGCGATCGACGTCTTCGCGACGACCGCGAGCTACACCACAGGTCTCGTCCGCGAGCTCGGCTACTCCGGCGCGACCGCGGACTTGGTGGCGGAGAACTCCGTCGCGTTCTTCGAGCCCGACCTGCGCCTCATCCTCGTCAACTGGGAAGTGGTGCGCGACCGCCGACCGATCGCCGCGATACGCCACGAGCTCACGCACGTCGTGACGCTCGAGGCATGCGCGCCGCGCTGCGACCTCGTGCCCGCCTGGCTGAACGAGGGCCAGGCGCGGCTCGCGGAGGCCACGCTCGCGGGCAGCGAGTGGCGTCTGGTGCGCGTCCGGTACGAGGCTGCATCGATGGTCGCCACGAAGACGCTCATGCCGCTGTCGACACTCGTGTCGCAGGGGCAGTGGAACGCGATCACGAGCTGGGGCGGCTACTACAAGTACCAGGAGGCCGCTCGGGCGACGGAGCTGCTTCGCCAGGACATCGGGGGCCCACAGCCAATGGCACTGCTGTACGACCGGATGCGGCGCGGCGAGGATGTCGCGCGTGCCTACGCGACGCTCACCGGGCGCTCCTTCGACTCATTCGTCGGCGGGCTCGCGGCTCGGATCGCTGAAGGCGCGCCCGCGGGTCCGGCGATCGTGACGACCGCGGGGCCGCAGGCCGGCCACGGTGTCGGCTACCTGCTCTACGGCTTCGGCTCCGAGGAGAAGATCACGCTCCGCACCGTCGGCCGCCGCAGCGAGGAGACCGAGGAGATCACAGTGTCGCCGCAGGGCGCGCACTTTTCGGAGCTCGCCGATCGCTATCCGCCGGGAACGTATGTGATCGCCGCAATGTCGGGCGACACCGTCGTCGCGTCGACGAGATTCGAGAAGCGCGGTGGCCGACCTCTCTCGGTCGACTAGGTCCTAGGGGATCCGGCGTATCGACCGGCGCGGCCTGCGCGCGGCCATGATCACGATGCCGATGAGCACGCCGAGTCCGATCAGCCCGGCGGTCACGAGGAAGTCCGAATTGCCATTTCCTGCCGCCGGCGCACCTGACCCGCTCGCGGCGGAGGGGCTCGCGGCGGCCACCACTGATCGCGTCGGCCCGGCCGTCGTACTGACCGTCGGCGCCGCGGTGGTGGGCGCGGCGGTCGTCGGCGCGGCGCTGCGTGATGCGGTCGGGCTCGCGGCGATCGTCGGCACTGCCGTAGTTGCTGCGGTCGGGCTCGCGGAAGCCGCGGTCGGCGCGGGCGACGGTGAAGTGGCGCTCGTGCCGACAGATGCGCAGGCGCGTGAATCGCTCACGCCCGGCGCCGACGCGCACACCGATCGCGCCGGCGTGACCCACGAGCTACCGTCGGCCGCGGTGCGCGAGAGCGACACAAGGATGAACGGGTAGCGCGCGCTGCTCGGCGCGCCGCACGTGCCCGACTCGAATAGCAGGTCGAGCGTGGTCGTGTCCCCGTCGAGCGTCGCGCTCGGCCCGGTGCGGAGGCAGCGGCCGCCCGCGTCGTTGCCCCGCGTGTAGAGGGCGAGGATGTCCTTGTCGAAGCTCATGAACATATTCGACGACGCCGGGAACACATTCGCCTCGCCGAGGCTCGTCCGGAAGCTGTCGTACGCCGCCTGTGTCTGGAACACGCGCATCGCAGGCCGCTCGCCGAGCTCGGGCAGGTGGCCACGCAGCTGCAGCTTCGAAGCAACAGCTGTTGCCGCAGCGGCGGGCGCGGTGAGGAGCGAGAGTCCGAGCACGAGCAAGCCGAGGATCGCGATGAGCCTGCGCACTGCGCCAGACTCTAGGGCTCGCCCGTAGCGACCAGCGGTCGCGGCAGTGCCAGTTACGACGCTCCGCCGGTCCGTGGGAGCGTTTGCCGCACTTCACGCCTCACGGCCATTGACAGCCCAGGCCGAGGCCTCTACATTGCCGGTTCTCTATGAGAGCGCTCTCACCAAATGGGGCTTCTGGGCGCGCGGACGGCCGCAGGAGGGCCGACGCTAAGACGCTCGAGGCCGTCGCCCTCGCGGCGGGCGTTTCCCGAGCAACGGTGTCACGCGTCGTGAACGGGAGCAGCCGTGTCACACCGGCGACGCGAAAAGTCGTCGAAAAGGCGATCCAGAGGCTCGGCTATGTCCCGAATCGCGCGGCACGCAGCCTCGTCACAAGGCGGACCGAATCGGTGGGCCTCGTCATCCCGGAGCCCACGACCAAGCTTTTCGGTGATCCGTTCTTCCCTCGGCTGATCCGGGGGATCAACGCCGTGCTCAGCGAGGCCGACCAGGTCCTCGTCCTGCTCACACCCCAATCGGCGCACGACGAAGAGCAGCTGGGCCGCTACCTCGTATCGGGCCACCTCGACGGCGCCATGCTCGTGTCACTCCACGGCGCGGACCCCCTTCCGACGCTCCTGGCTGAGCGCGGCATCCCCGTCGTCGTTGGCGGGCGGCCGTCCCGCGGTATCGGTGTCGACGTCGTCGATGTGGACAACGTCCAGGGAGCGCTCCAGGCGGTCCGCCACCTCATCGCGCTCGGACGTCGGCACATCGTCACCGTGACGGGTCCTCTCGACATGGCTCCAGCTAAGGATCGCCTTGCGGGCTATCGGAGCGCGCTCGCAGAAGCGGGTATCGAGCCCGATCCCACTCTCGAGCTCGCCGGAGACTTCGAACAGGCGGCCGCACGCGAGACCGTCGAGCGGTTCATCGCCGCGGGAGGCAGGTTCGACGCACTCTTCGCCGCCTCCGACACGATGGCTCTTGGCGCGATGTCCGCGATCCGTCGAGCTGGTCTGCGTGTGCCCCAGGACGTTGCGGTGGTTGGTTACGACGACTCCGCGCTTGCGCTGTCGTCGGATCCACCCCTGTCCAGCGTGCGCCAGCCGATCGAGGAGATGGGACGAGAGATGGCGCGAGCCATGTTGGCGCAGCTTGGGGGCGCACCACGACAGGTAGCGCGAAGCGTCGTGCTCGCGACAGAGCTCGTCGTGCGCGGTTCGAGTGGGGGGTGATGCCACTGTACGCATCGAATGATCGACAGGGGTCTTGATATGAAAGGGAGGAGGCAACAGATGCAACAGAACAGTTCGCGGAGACGGATCGCGCTCGGCCTCGCGGCGCTTCTCATCGCAGGCGCCTGCACGCAGGCCGCCGCGCCAGCGCCGAGCTCAACGCCCAGACCGACCGGAGCCCTCGTCACGGCACAGCCCTCGAGCGCTGGCGGGCTGACCTCCGACGGGAAGATCCTCGTCCGCTGGTTCGTTGGCCTGGGTACGGGCGGCAACCCCGAGCAGCTCGGCGCGGAGAGCGCCGCCGTGGCGAAGTGCAACGCTGCGGACGGGCCGTGCACGAAGGCGGGCATCAAGCTCGCTCTCGAGGTCTACCAGAACGACGCCGCGTACGACACGCTTGCCACACAGATCGCGACGCGCAACGCGCCGGACATCATCGGACCGATCGGAGTCCGCGCGCTCAACGGTTTCGGCGATCAGCTGCTCGATCTCTCCAAGTACGTTCAGGCCAAGACCCTGGACACAACCGGGATCGAGAAGAACCTCGTCGACACCTACATCGTGAACGGCAAACAGATCGGGATCCCATACGCCGTGTACCCCTCTTACATGTACTACAACAAGGCCCTCTTCAAAGAGGCCGGCCTCAAAGAGCCGCCGCACAAGGTCGGCGACAAGTACACGATGCCGAACGGCAGCCAGGTCGACTGGAACTGGGACACCGTCGCGCAAATCGCGAAGATCCTGACGGTCGACAGCAAGGGCAACGACGCTACGAAGGCGGGTTTCGACCCGAAGAACATCACGCAGTTCGGCTTCGACTTCCAGTGGACGGACCCGAGGGGATGGGCGACTGTCATCGGTGGCTCGGGAAGTGCTGTCGCGGCTGACGGCAAGACCGCGCAGTGGCCGGGCAACTGGAAGAAGGCTATCCAGTGGTACTACGACCGACTGTGGAAGGACCACACCGCACCGACGCAGGATTACATCACGGCCCTCGCCGGCGGAAACACGTTCCAGTCCGGTAAGGTCGCGATGGACTTCGTCCACACGTGGTACACGTGCTGCGTCTACCCCGGCGACAACACCAGCCCGGTGAAGGACTGGGACATCGCCGTCGCCCCGATATCCCTCGACGGCAAGGTCACCGCAAAGTTGCACGCAGATACGATGGGGATCCTCTCGTCGACCGTGCACGCGGATGCGGCAGTCCTCGCGATGAACTTCATCATGACCCAACCGGACATCGTCGTGACCTACGGCGCGATGCCGGCTAAGGTGGCCGACCGCAAGGCGTTCTTCACCGCGCTCGACAAGAAGTTCCAGAAGCTGAATCCAACGAAGATCGACTGGCAGGTCGCTTCTTCAATGCTCAGCTACACGGAGTCGATCAACCACGAAGCCAACATGCCCAACTTCCTCAAGTCGGACGCGGCGATCAAGACTTTGCAGTCCGACATGCTCACCAACGCGACGCTCAACATCGACACCAGGCTGGGTGACCTCGTGAAGACGCTTCAGGGGACATTCGGCGGGAGCTAGGTCATCGTATGGTGGCGCCCGGTACGCACGGGCCGCCGGGCGCCACCCGCCTCTCGACGAACGGTGCTGATATGAAAGGGTCTCGACGATGATGCTCACCCTCGCCCGTCGCGAATCGTTCTGGGGCTTTGCCTTCATCGCACCGTGGATCCTCGGTGCCCTCGTCTTCACGCTCCTTCCGATGGGAGCATCGTTCGTCATTTCGCTCACGAACTTCGATCCGCGCTATCCCGACGCGGTCCAATCTGTCGGTTTCGCCAACTACCAACGGATGTTCAGCGACCCGCTCGTGCTCCAATCGCTCGCCGTCACTGTCAAGTTCGCGGCTCTGATGCTGCCGCTCACCCTCGGGGTCTCCCTCGGCCTGGCCATGCTCGTGAACAACCCAAAGCTGCTCGGTCGCAACGTCTTCCGCACGCTCTTCTACATGCCGACGCAAATCCCGATCGTCGCGACAACGCTCATCTGGCAAGGTGTCCTCAACCTGCACACCGGCTGGGTCAACTACGTCCTCGGCGCATTCGGCATCGCGGGACCTGACTGGCTCAACAGCACGGTCTGGGTCTACCCGGGTCTCTCGCTGATCTCGGTCTGGGGCACGGGGACCATGATGCTCATCGCCCTCGCCGGGTTACAGAGCATCCCGACGGAGCTCTACGAGGCTGCGCGGATCGACGGCGCCGGCAAGTGGGCGCAATTCCGCAACGTGACGCTCCCGATGGTGTCGCCGGTCTTCTTCTACAACCTCATCATCGCCCTCATCGGCACGTTCCAGTACTTCACACAGGCGTACGTGCTGACGAACGGGCGCGGCGATCCAGACAACGCCACCCTCTTCTTCAACCTCAACCTCTACCGCGAGGGCTGGCGCTACTACGACATGGGCTACGCCGCTACGCTCGCGTGGCTGCTCTTCGTGATCGTGCTTGCGCTCACGGTGATCCTGTTCCGCACGCGGAGCCGGTGGGTCTTCGAGGGTGCCGCCCGATGACGCTCGCCGCCGCGCAACAGCTTCCCCACATCGGCCTGCGCGGTCTCCTCGGCCGACGCCTCCGTAAGTGGACCGCGATCTCAAGCGTCACGTTCCTCGGCCTTGTGGTCGTGAGCGCGTATCTGATGCCGCTCGGCTACATGGCCGCGACGGCCCTGAAGGACGCCGCCCAGATGTCGGAAACGGGTGCGCCGCTCTACCCTGCGAAACCCTCGACATTCACTTGGCAGGGGCAGGACTACGCGGTCTACAACGTTCCGACCGCAGACGGCGTGCGCCAGTGGGCGCTCGTCGATCCACGCCGAGAGGACGCTACGTTCGTGGATCCTGCGCATCCTGAGAGCGGCACGATCGAGTGGCAGGGCCGCTGGCGCACGCTCGAGCAGGCCTGGCAGTTCGGTCTCGAGCTCGAGAACTTCGTCACCGTCTGGAACCAGATCAACTTTGGCCGCCTTCTCCTCAACACATTCGCGATCGCGATGATCAGCACGCTGGGAACGCTCCTGTCGTCCACCGTCGTCGCTTACGGTTTCAGTCGCTTCCGCTTTCCTGGCAAAAACGGGCTCTTCCTGCTGCTTCTGGCGACGATCATCCTTCCGTTCCAGATCACGCTCATCCCCACCTTCGCCGTCTTCCTGGCCCTGGGATGGACCGGGACCTGGCTGCCATTACTCGTACCGCACTTCTTCGCCAACGCCTACAACGTCTTCCTGCTGCGCCAGTACTTCGTGACGATCCCGCGCGAGCTGGACGAGGCGGCGATGATGGACGGTGCCAGCCCGTTCCGCGTCCTCATTTCGGTGATCGTCCCACAGTCCATCCCGGTGCTCACCGCGGTGGGCCTCTTTCATTTCTTCTTCGCGTGGAACGACTTCTTCCAGCCGCTCATCTACCTCCAGGGGAACATCGACCTGCAGCCGCTCTCCGTGGGCATCGCTGTGTTCAACGCGCTCTACTCGCAAAAGCCGACCCTCATCCAGGCCGCGGCGGTCATGTCCATCGTCGTGCCGGTGGCGATCTTCTTCTTCGCGCAGCGAGCGTTCATGCGCGGCATCGTCATCACGGGCGTCGAGAAGTGATGGCTCGGGAACGAGTGAGCATCGTCGCCACGGTCGCGCGGGTGGACGACCCGATCGCTGCGGCCCGTGCGTTCCCACGCACCTTCGTTTTCGGCGTCGCGACGAGCGCGTACCAGATCGAAGGAGCCCATGACGCAGACGGCAAGGAGCCGTCCATCTGGGACGTCTTCTGTGGACGGCCGGGCGCGGTCGATGACGGCTCGACCGGCAACGTCGCATGCGACCACTACCACCGCTACCGGGAAGATGTCGCGCACATGGCCGCGCTCGGTGTGGATGCCTATCGCTTCTCAATCTCGTGGCCGCGTGTCTTGACAAGCGGCTCAAGGGTGAACGCCGCAGGCCTCGACTTCTACGACCGCCTCGTCGATGCGCTCCTCGAGCGCGGCATCCGGCCCTTCGCGACGCTCTATCACTGGGACCTCCCGCAGGCGCTGCAGGAGGCCGGCGGCTGGGCGGCGCCGGAGACGATCGAACGCTTCGCGGAGCTTGCCCATGTGGTGGGAGCCCGGCTGGGAGACCGCGTGCGCGACTGGATCACGGTCAATGAGCCGGAGGTGATTGCGTTCGTCGGGCACGCGCAAGGCAGGCATGCGCCCGGGCTCCGCGATCCCCGGCTCGCGCTGCGCGTTGCGCACAACGTGCTCCTCGCGCACCGCGCCGCCTCGGTCGCGCTTCGGGCCGAGGTCCGGGACGCCCGCGTTGGTATATCGCTGAACCTCGCTCCCGTGCATCCCGCCAGCGGGGCCGAGGCGGATGTCGCGGCGGCGCACCGCGTCGATGGTTACTTCAACCGCTGGTATCTGGACGCGCTCGGTGGGCGCGGCTACCCGAGCGATATGGTGGCGTGGTACGGAGCGCTGATCGACACGCAACTGGTCAACGACATGCGCGACTATGACGGCGACCTGGACTTCCTGGGTATCAACTACTACTCGCGGCAGGTCGTGCGCGCCGCGCCGGCCGAGCTCCTTGCCAGTGAGCAGGTGCAGGTGCGCGGCACGGCGCATACAACGATGGGCTGGGAGGTCTACCCCGAGGGTCTTTCAGAGATTCTGATGCGCGTCGCACGCGACTATCGACCTCGTGCGATCTATGTGACTGAGAACGGAGCCTCCTTCGACGATCACCCGCGGCACGGCCGCGTAAGCGATCCCGACCGTACCCGTTACCTCGCGCAGCACTTCGCGGAGGCGGCCCGGTCGATCTCCTCCGGCGTGCCGCTTGAGGGCTACTTCGTATGGTCTCTGATGGACAACTTCGAGTGGAACAGCGGGTACACGAAACGATTCGGGATCGTCTACGTCGACTACGCCACGCAGCAGCGCACCGATAAGGAGAGCGCGCGCTGGTATCGGGAGTTCCTGGCCGCGCGATAAACCCTAGACTCTGGCGCCTCGCGACTGGCATCAATGAGGGAGGGCTCTATGGGCGCGTCGTCCTTCTTCCCGTATCCCGTGCCGTCCGGCGACGAACGCCCTGACGAGCTCGTCTTCATGCCCGAGCGCAGTCCTGCTCAGTGGGACAGGCTGCTCGCGTTCGTTGAACGACGTGGATGCGCCAGCGCGTGCCGCCCCGGGTCTGGTCGGCGGCACGCATCGTGGGATTGATCGTGGCGGGAGCCGTCGTCGTCGCGCTCTTCGTAGATCCGCCTTCCTCGCGCCGGGTCGCTGGCGCAACGTGTACCCGATGGCGACACTGAACCAGACGCCCCGCCGCTTTGACTTCACATGCGCGTTGACGATGCCGAAGTGGTTCCGGGAGTATGGATATGTGATCGGAGTCGCGTTGTTTCTCGTGATCGTTCCCGCTCGCAAGATCGTCTTCGACGACAGCGGCCCCGCTCTTGGTCTGCTGATCATCGTGTACCTGGCAGCGGCGTTCGCCGGTGGCGTTCTCCTGAAAGGCAAGAGCGGCTGGTTCAGGACGATGTGCCCGCTGCTACCTGTACAGCGTCTCTATGGACAGACGCCGTTCCTCACCGTGCGCAATGCGCATTGCCGACCGTGCGTCGGCTGTGTGAAGAACTGCTACGACTTCAATCCAGCCGCGGCGCACATGGCCGACCTCTATGACACCGATCCGCACCGCAGCGGCCACCGGAAATTCTTCGCGGCGGTGTTCCCAGGACTCATCATCGCGTTGTACACCGTCGACGCTTCCGTGACGCGGCCCGCGCTTGCGATCTACGCGCAGTTCGCGAGCGTCCTGCTCTTGAGCGCCGGCCTCTTCTACGGCCTCACGGTCTTCCTGAAGGTCACCGCGGTCAGGATCACCACCGTCTACGCCGCGGCGGCGCTGGGCCTGTACTACTGGTTCGGCCTTCCGTTCACGGCCGATCGAGTGGGCGGCACGTTCGGCGTGTCGATCCCCATCGAGCTCGTCTGGATCGTCCAGGGCGCGATCGCGGCGCTGGCGTTCCTGTGGATCCTGCGTACGCTCCGCAAAGAGACTCCCTATGTCGAGCAGGCCATCGCGCCGAAGCCCGCACGCGTCGCGTCCGGCGAGGCTCTTGCACGGCTGCGCGCCGCGCCGGAGCGGACACAGACATCGAAGACGGAGGTTGGACATGCCTGACGTGAAGGGTCCGCCCGCGGCGGAGCAGTTCGAGAAGCTCGGCGTCTTCTATCTGGGGCGGCCATACGACCCCGCGAAGAAAGCGGCCCAGCCCGGCCTCATCCTCTACGACTCCAAGGACCTGGTGACGCACGCCGTCTGTGTCGGAATGACCGGCAGCGGCAAGACCGGCCTGTGCATCGCGCTGCTCGAGGAAGCCGCTCTCGACGGCGTGCCGGCGATAGCGATCGATCCGAAGGGCGACCTCACGAATCTCATGCTCACGTTCCCGCAGCTGCGGCCCGAAGACTTCCGGCCGTGGATCAACGAGGACGATGCGCGGGCGAAGTCGCTCTCGCCCGACGACTACGCGGCGCAGCAGGCGAAGCTCTGGAAAGACGGCCTCGCCGGGTGGGGCGAGGACGGCGACCGCATCCGGCGCCTGAAGGAGGCGGCCGACTTCGCGATCTACACCCCCGGCTCGAGCGCCGGCATCCCCATCTCGATCGTCGCGTCGTTCGCGGCGCCGCCGCAAGGCGTGCGCGACGACAGCGAGCTCCTGCGAGACCGCGTGACGACGGCGGCGAGCAGCCTGCTCGGCCTGCTTGGCATCGAAGCCGACCCGATCCAGAGCCGCGAGCACATCCTCCTCGCGAACCTCTTCACACGCGCGTGGAGCGCGGGCGAAGACCTGGACCTGAAAGCGCTCATCGGACAGATCCAGAAGCCGCCCATGACGCAGGTCGGTGCGCTGGACCTCGAGTCCTTCTATCCGGCAAAGGACCGCGCGCAGCTCGCCGTGAAGATGAACAACCTGCTCGCCTCACCCGGCTTCAACGCCTGGCTCGAGGGCGTGCCGCTCGATGTCGGACAGCTGCTGCGGTCCGAGAGCGGCAAGCCCCGCGTCGCGATCGTCTCGATCGCACATCTATCCGACGCGGAGCGGATGTTCTTCGTCTCGCTGTTGCTGAACCAGATCCTCGACTGGACACGCGCTCAGTCAGGCACCACGAGCCTGCGCGCGATCCTCTACATGGACGAGATCTTCGGGTTCTTCCCGCCGGTTGCGGAGCCGCCCTCCAAACGGCCGCTCCTCACTCTCCTGAAGCAGGCGCGCGCGTTCGGCCTCGGCATCATGCTCACCACGCAGAACCCGGTCGATCTCGATTACAAGGGCCTCGCGAACACCGGGACGTGGCTCCTGGGCCGCCTCCAGACCGAACGCGACAAGGCCCGCGTGCTCGAGGGCCTCGAGAGCGCCTCGGCAGCGGCGCACTCGGAGTTCGACAAGGGCAAGCTCGACGCGATGCTGTCGGGGCTCTCGCAGCGCATCTTCCTCATGAACAACGTGCACGAGGACGCGCCGGTCGTTTTCGAGTCACGCTGGGCGATGAGCTACCTGCGCGGGCCGCTCACGCGCGATCAGATCAAGAAGCTCATGGACGGGAAGCGACCCGCGGTGGCAGCGACAACCCGCGCGCCGACCGGGACCGCCGGCTCGGCGAGCGACGCAGTCGCTGAGTCCGATCAGAAGGCACGCGAGCAGCGAGACGCGGCGGTCGAGAAGCTACGCGCGGAGTACGCGCCAAAGCTGCACAGGCTCGAGGAGAAAGTGCGCAACGCCGAGCAGGTCGTGCAGCGCGAGGAGGGACAGGCCAGCGGAGCGAAGGCCCAGACCGCGATCTCCGCCGGCGCGACGATCCTCGACGCCCTGCTGGGGCGCAAGATCACCCGAACATCGCTGGGCCGCGCCACGACTGCTGCGCGCGGCGCGCAGCGCGCGATGCAGCAGGAGCAGGACGTGAAGGCCGCGAAGGAAGACCTCGCCGCAGCGCAGGCGGACTTCGAACGCCTGGAGCAGGAGCTCACGGCGAAGATCGCGGCGATACAGGCACAGGCCTAGCCCAAAGAGGCTGTCGGGGCCGGCATCGCTGCCGGCCCCGACGCTCGCTCTGCGTGAACACGTTTCGGATTACGGTCCGAAGAAGCTGATCACCCGCTTCAGGAGATCGCTCTGGTCCGCAGCGACACCGTACTCCTCGAATGCGAATGCCATGAAGACGACCTTGTACGTAGCGTTGCTGAAGGAGAGCGCGTCGGGCGCACCGGTGTCGTCGGTGAATGCCGCCACCGCTCCGCCGTTGGGCGTGATCCGGTCCTCGAATGGTGGTAGGCCGAGCACCGAGTGGTTCAGCGTGACCGCGCCGACCGCGGGCGGCTGCGTCGTCCCCGTCACCGGGCTCGTCGCTACGCCGTGGACCTGTGTCGTTGGCTTGTCGTTCTGAGTCTCAGTGCCGTCCCAGGTCACGTGCAGGTAGTCGCGGACGAATGTGGTCGTCCCCGCAGCCTGGTCGAGTAGGTCTTGGCCGTTGAGGAAGAGCCGTCCGCCGTTGTCGAGGTACGCCTCGAGCCTCGCCTCGTACGGCAGGATCGGACCCGGATACGAGTTGCCCGTGAACCACACGATGGTCCGGAACGCCTTCATGTAGTTCTGCGGCAGGTTCGCGTCGGTCTTCAGATCCCAGACGCTTCCTCCGGCCGCGATGACCGGTGTCGTTGTCTGCGCCGTGGTGCAGGTCGAGTCAAACAAGGTGGCGGTCCACGCGCTGGTCGCTGACATTGTGTAGCCGTCGCTGTTGAAGCCGAGGTTCTTGACGGTGACGTTGTACGACACGCTCGTGCCGACCTTTCCACCGTCTGTCTGTGTCGCTGGCGTGACCGACACCGCGTACGGCGGTGCGATCGGCGTGATGAACGGCGAGCCCGTCGTGTATGGACCTTGCGTCGAGGTCACGGTCACGCCGTCATTGACGATGGACTTCACCTTGTTCTTGATGGCGTCGGCGATGCTCACGGTGAAATGAACCGAAGGCAGCTGCCCGCAGCAATGGACAGGCCTGTCCAGGTAACGGTTCCAGTTGCGTAGGTACCCCCGCTATCCGCGGAGACGAAGGTCGTATTCGCGGGTAGGGGTTCGTGATGGTCACACCCGTGGCCGGGGCATTCCCGATGTTCTTGACGGTGAGCGTGTAGGTCACGTTGCTCGAGGGGCCGACCGGCGTACCGGCGTCGACCTTCGAGAGAACGAGAGCGGGGACCGTGGCCGCGTCTTGGATGCTGAAAGCACCCCTGCCGTGCGTGCCTGCGGCCAGAAGCCGGTGCGAGGGGTCAAGGTCGAGCTGCCAGATCGCGACGATCGGGAAGCTCGAAGGCGTGCCGAGTGGCGTCCAGTTCAGGCCGCCATCGACCGTCTTGAAAGGACCCACGTTTGGAGAAGTCGAAGTCGAGCTTCATCGACCCGCATCGCGCCGGATCGGCGTCGACACGATGACGAGCTTGCCCACAGCTTCCGGGTGCCGGATGGCTGTATGGGGAGCGACGCCGCCACCAAGGGAGAAGCCCCTAGTGACGATGCCGCGACATTTCCCGACGAACTCGCCGTTCATGACTGCTTCACAAGTGGAGTTCACGCTGGCCCCGAGCGAAAGGAGTCGGAAAGATGAGTGCCCTGGGAGTGAGCGAGAAAACTGACGAGGCGGAAGAACGAGGCGTGACGATGAAGGCGCTCGTGCAGGAGGGGTACGGGTCGGCGGACTGCCTGCATCTGCGGAACATCCCGCGGCCCGAGCTGATGGAGGGCCGCGTGCTGGTGCGCATGCGCGGCGCGTCGGTGAACGCTCTCGACTGGCACAGCACACACGGTGGACTACTTCTTGAGATCGTCTCGAAGCTGATGCGGCAGAAAGACGAACCGGTCCGAGGTGTGGATCTCGCCGGCGTCGTCGAAGCCGTTGGTCCTGGCGTCACCCAGTTCAAGCCTGGCGACGAGGTCTTTGGCGGCGCGCCTGCTTGCTTCGCGGAATACGTGCGAGCGCGCGAGGATCGCCTGCTGCTGAAGCCGCGCGATCTGTCGTTCGAGCAGGCCGCGACCATCAACGTCGCCGGGCGCACCGCACTCCAAGGTCTTCGCGACCACGCCCAGGTCAAGCCGGGGCAACGCGTGCTCATCCACGGCGCGGGCGGCGGCGTCGGCACGTTCGCGGTGCAGATCGCGAAGGCGCTGGGCGCGCACGTCACAGCAGTGACAGGTCCGCGGAACATCGACATCACCAGGTCGCTGGGCGCGGACGAGGTCATCGACTACACCAAAGAGGACTTCACGCGCCGTCCCGAGCGCTACGACGCGGTACTCGACATCGCGGCGACGCGGTCAATTTCCGATCTCCGGCGCGTTCTGGTGCCGAACGGCATGTTCGTCCAGGTCGGCGCGGCGAAGAACGGCGGTTGGATCGGGCTCTTCGGGCGGATCATCAGTGTGATGGTGCGCTCGCGGTTGCTAGGCCAGCGCGTGAAGTTCTACGTCGCGCAGACCGTCCCTGAGGATCTCGTGTACATCAGAGACCTGATCGAGTCCGGCCAGCTGCGACCGGCGATCGATCGGACCTATCCGCTCTCCGAGGCACGCGAGGCGGTGCGCTACGTCGGCACCGGTCAGGCTCGAGCAAAAGTCGTGATCACCGCGTAGGCTCTGCGGCGACCGCGGGGATCGAACAACCCGACCATAGATCGGACAGCGGCTCGTGATCGAGAGTCAGCGCCCCGCCGTGGGCGAAGGTCAAGGATGTCCAGCCGCCACGGCGAGGGCGGTCTCATATTCGTTAGCCGTGATCCGGACGACGCCCGCTTGGAAGTCGGCCCTGGCATTCCCTGCCGGGTCGATGTGCGACAGCACGGTATTCATCGGTACCGGCGGGTCCCATTCCTCGACCTGAGCCAGCAACACTCCGCTACGGGAATCGCCGGGGCACATCTGTGCCTCGGACGGCGTCCAAACATGGACCGCTGAGGCAAGCTCAGCGCAGCCGATGAACTCCCGCTCGGGTGCGCCCAGGTAGATGAGGATCAGGTCGCCGGAGGCAAGCGCGTCGCGGTGCGGCTCGTCTGCGTCGATGCCCCACATCTTGACGCGCAGGAACCCAGCGGCCTGTTCGCGCCGCGGCGGCCCCTTCGCTGCGTCCTCCTTCACGAAGTTGCGCGATCCAATCGCGCGACAGAGGTCAAACGTACCTCTGTCTTTGGACCTCGGACCCTCGCGATTTGCACGGAACTGAGGCGACGGCGGGAATCGAACCCGCGATGAAGGTTTTGCAGACTTCTCGCTGAATTTTGGAACCGACTCGCGAATTCCTTAGCAATATTGCAGATAGCGCTCCTGGCTGACCCAACTCTTACTCCACAGACTTCTGTCGTTTGTGTAGATGATCAGCGCGGTCACGATGGCGTCGACGATGAAGTAGGCGACCGTTGCGAGCCACTTTGTAGTAGCGGGCCGTTAATTCGACTAAGAGCACCGTCTCGAGTGCTATTGCCCTTCGAAGCGAGTGCCCTCGCTTGTGCGGCTGGGGGCCGCTACAGCAGCGAGCTGATCCAGTTGCTCCTGGACGAACTCGGCGAGCCATTCCGGCACGCGGACGGTTGGATCGCCGAGCGGTTCCCAGGCATAGCGAAGCTCAAGGAGACACCCACTCGGCGTCGCCGACAGGATCTGCGTTACGTAGAAATTCTCTGTATCGCCGAGGACATGCATGGTTGTGCGGCTTTGGTTTGGATCGCGCTCGGAACGGATCACGCGCAGGACACTCCCTCGCGCCCCGTCCGCGCGGTGATGGCAGTGCGTCTCCTGGCCGAGTGCCGTGCCTCGGGCTCCCCTCTGCGCGAGCACGTGCTTCATGCCGGTACGAGGCACGAAGGGCGTGCGCGCGTTGCTGCGATCGGCCTCGTCCTCTAGCCCCTGCGGATCCTCAAGAAGCTCGAAATGCTCGCCAATGCCGTGGAGGGACTCGTCCCGCATCACGCGGCGGATTCGTTCCGGCGACATAGGGAAAGAGCGCTCGAAACACACCTGCGCTTCACGCCGCCCGAGATGTTCCGTGCGCTCCGCCAGGGCGCGAGCGCGGAGGCTGGTGAGCTCGATGTAGGCGCAGCGGACCGCCCCGAGATGCTCGACCCGCTCCTCATGAGCCACCGATCCCTCCGCGGCCACAGCTGCGAGCGCCGCCTCGGTGAGCAGGATGTACTCGTGAGATGGCACCTTGTTCTTCAGCAGCCGGTGCGCCAGGACGATGTCGCTCCCGACGAAGTGATCGCTCCCGCCGACACGCTGTTGGACGTACTCGCCACGATGGACGACGAACTTGAGGGTCAACGAACCCACGGAGGCGCACGCTCGGCAGAGACAGGTCGTCGCCAGGGTCATGAAGCGCAGACGTCGGTGGAACTCGACGAACTTCTCTTTCAAACACTCTGCTAGGCCTGCACCGTGCTCGTCGGACAGCCAGAAGACGGCATCCCCCTCCAGCTGCGCAACCCTGAGATTCCCGGGTGCGCACTCGCAGAGCGTCCCGAGGAGTTCGGCGAGGATCTCCCGTGAGTGCTCGAGCTCGGTGGTCGCGATGAACTCGGTGTATCCGGAGACATCGCCGAGGACGATCAGTCCGTGGTCCACTGTCATCCCAACGATTATCGGCGCGGGCCGCTCACTGCACCTGTGAATCCTCGTCGACACGCATGACTTGTCTGACGCTGGTGTATCGCTGATGCCACACTGCAGTCGCAGCCAGGAAGACCTCTGTCCCGCAGGCTTCTGCGTTTCGCCGGCGGACTTCTGCGCCGCCCGCGCCAAACGCCAATGAAATCCGCGTGGCGCGAGCTGGTCGCGCGGCAGAGGTCTGATCGACCTCTGCCATACGACCTCGCGACATCGCGATTTGTTCCGAATCTGAGGCGACGGCGGGAATCGAACCCGCGATGAAGGTTTTGCAGACATGTCGCGCATTTGTCGCTCAAGCTCGCGAGAACATTCGGAAATCGAGAAAGTCGCGCTCCCGGCTGACCAATTCGGGTGCGCAGACCTCTGCGGGTAACTGCACGCGACAACGTCGATGAACGCGTTGTTGTCGCCTCGGCGGCGATGCACCAACTCGTCGCGCAGCCAGCGATTTCACGTTGCTGTGATGAGCGCCAGGTGATCCACCGTGCTGCTGATGCTCCGCCCTCGCTTGCCATGCGAAACGGCCGACGACGAATACCAGGATGACTGCCGTCCTTGCGTAGAAATTCGGCCCACGCCGAGTGCCCGTGACTGTCGCGGGAAGTCCATCCGTCATCACTTCTCTGCACACGAGTACCGCAGGTTCAAGCACGCGGGAAATGCCTTTCCGCTGTGGTTCCCGGGGTATTCGTGCTCTAGGTCCCGGCTGCCTGAAGACGACGTCAGGTGGCTGACGTCGATGTTTGGCGCCTCAGTCCTCACCGATGCCGAGCCATGTTCCACACAGCAATCCGCTGGTCAGAGCAGTTGGCGGGGTCGTTTGTGGCGCCCTTGCCGACGGCGAAATGGGTCCCGACTTGTGCCACGCTAACCCTCAGGTCGTACTCAAAGTCACGGCTCGAGTTGGCCTGTCCCCGCGCGAGATCGAAGCGCTCGCCCGCAGCGCGGCGGTCGAGGAAGTACCGCACTATCGCATCGCGATCTCGCGGTGCCGCAAAGTCTCCGCCGACCTGACGCCGATCGTCACTAAAGATCACGGCCGTCGCAAGAGCTGCCGTAATCGCTTGCCCGTCACCGGCGTCAATGGCGCGAACGAAAGAGCCTAATAGTTCAGACACGTCTGCCTTCGTGCAGGGAAGGTTGCTCGCGGGTCGGGAACCGCTATCTGGGATCGAACAAGATAACGTGAGCACGCACGCAAGCAAAAGACCAAAGACGAAGCGCGCCGCAGGCGTGCGACCGGGGCTCTGCAGACGAGCTACAGGCCCACGGCGAGGAGCGCAGCGGACCCCAGAAGGACAAGATGGCCTGCGCCGATGATCCGCGCCATCGGCTGCCGATGGATCAGCCATAGCGCCTCCTCGTTAAAGTCGCGTCCTCGTCGGTATTCGATAAGGCTTGCCAGAAAGAGCGCCGCGCCGCCAACGGCACGCGTACCGCCGTACGCGCCAAATACCATTGCACCGACAGCCGGGTTCCCGAGTAGGAACGCGGCGGCTGGCACCAGATACCAGGACCAGAATCCAATCCGGGTCGTCGCTCCGATGCCAAGTACTGCTCCCGTGGGCAGTCCCCATCGAATGGGGCTGGTGTTCACCCACCGCAGTGGTGTCTCCCTATCACACTGCATCAACTGCGGACCCCGGCCAAACCACGCGGCGCCCCCGAGAGCAACGGCCAGCATGGCACCGAGGCTCGCAAGGATCGTCCTCCCGCTGGCATCAACGTAACTACCAAGCAGACCCAGTAGAGCGCCAGCGGCAGCCGCGGCGGCTGCGGCACTGAGCGTGAAGCTCAGGACCGCAAGGCCACGCCTCGCATGACTCCTTCTGTTCCGAAGCACGTCGGAACACGCGATCCCGAAGACCGCGTTGACACCTCAGGGCAGGGTCTGTTGCAGGACCGCGACGAGGGATGCGGAGCCGACCCAGAGCCAGACTACGTCGGCGTCACCGGAACGAAGTGCGAGTCCTATTGCGAGGCCCACGGCAGTGAGCGCAACTAGGAGAAGCACTCTCAGAGTCAGCATGAACCGCCGCACGGTCCGATGTAGGCCCGGCAGATGCAGGTGTATCCAGCGCAGTTGTCGACCCAGTCACAGCACAGGTACTCCGCGCGGCAGTAGCACGTGTACCAGCACTGTGTACCGTTCGGACAACCGAGATAGCCATCGGTACACGGCGTTCCACAGGTGTCAATGCACTGCGTGCCGCTACAGTTGTGACACAGTTTGTAGCCGAAGCACGGGTACGAACTCACGTGATTCGCGCTGGCAAGGTCTGGCGCAGTCACCCTAAGCGCGGCGCTGAACAGCAGTCCGCCCAGCAGAGCGAGGGCCCGACTGCGGCCGAACCGCACCCTCTCAAGAGCTGGGTCTGTGGGATCGCCGATATCAACGAGTTGCATGGACATCTTCCAATGCCTCCCTTAGTGGACTCGGTAGGCGACGTCTTCCGTCGCTCCGCGCTCGCACGATCACCTCGAAATCTCGGACCGTGTGCATGTACGACTTCGCGGTTACATGGCCGCTTTCAATCTCAAGTAGGAAGGGTGTCCGCTGGAGTTCCAGCGCCTTGGCGAGCGACGAGGCTACGGGGTCGACCACGGTCTGGATCCAGGCCGGAAACTGCTCGACGAGCGTGGCTGCCAGCTCCGATCTTCCCGGAACTAAGGCCACCGTGCGTGGAACTTCGCGCGCCTTGGCCAGTTGCGGCACCAGTTCGCGACATGGACTGCAGGTCGCCGATGTCAGCAGCAAGTAAACAGGACCCTTGGCGGCCTCGGGGATTGTTGCGATGACTTCCGGTGACACTGCCCGTCCGATCTCCAGCCCATCTATGTTCCCCGCTGGCCGGCCCGCCCCAGACGCCTCCAAGCGCACCGCGAACACCGCCATCTGGCGGACCAGCGTCAGCGTCGTGATCGTCAGGACTCCTGTCCAAATCGCGAGCCCAATTGACACAAGTTCAGACACGTGACGGCCCTCCATGTTCGTGCCGACTGAGTCGCAGAAGCCCGGGCATCGATGAACCTAACCACGCTGACGCCGTCAATGCGAGTGCGATCAGTAGCTGCTCAACGATGTGCAATGTCGTCGGAGGGCCCAGCGCAAGCGCGAGAGTCGCAAGCAAGGCCAGTCCACCCGTGCGCGCGAGAGTCCGTCGCGAGACGCCCTCATCAGCTTCTCCAAAGCAGAAGCAGGGCTCATGGTTGCCGCGCGCGAGTTGTCGACCGATCAGACCCGTGTACAGCCAGAGCAGCAAGGCGGCAACCGCGATTGCAAAGGCACGGCTGCTTTCGACAATCAAGCCCAAGGCTAGGCTCGCCTCGAAGATTCCTACCGCCAAGGCCATCCGCGGATGAACACCGGAGATGATGCCGAACGAACTGATTCCCCGAGCCGCCAGACTGGGCTCGCGGATCTTCGCTACTGCTGCGACTCCCAATACAACGGCGATGACGCACGCGGCGACGCCTCCGGTCTCACTGCCCCACTCACTACCGAGTGCGGACAGAGCGGAGCCGATCAGGGCGAATCCGCTCACGGCTAGGCGGTCCGAAATATCTCGCGAGCCACGGGCCCGTCCCGTGGGTCAACGCGTACGACCATCGTCACGGTGTCACCAGGCGAGATCGCCTGAACTGATATTGGATCGGTGCGTGTGCCGTTGTAGAAGCGACAGTCAGCAGGGACTCTCGCCGAGCCAGCGCTCGTCGCGATGATGTCGGCAGTGGCAGACACAACCGGACCTGACACCAGGCGATAGAGCGCCTCCACTCGCGACGCACGCAACGGCGGCCTGTCTCCTTCAAGTTCGGCGACCACCTCATCGCCTCGCATGAATGCTTTGTAGGACGCCGCGCCGTCACGGTTGAACGCTGCGTCGTGTATTTGCACGAGCTGTCTACCTTGGGTTGTCTGCAGAAGCATGACGCTTTGATTGAGCTGCTCGATTACGCCGTTTACGCTTGGTTTCACAGGTCCTGCTTCACCGGCAACACTTAGGGTGCCGAGACTTGTCATGCCTACGACGACACCGGCGGCAGTCAGAAGACGGCGGCGGGTAAGCGGAACGTCATTCATAGGGCATCCCTCGCTTTCGACTATTCCCCGACGAGAGGGGCATCCGATCGTGGCCGCTGCGCCGAAGAAGTCGCTACCAAACGTAGTGACGCGGGGGGCCTCGTCAAAGTCGGCAGTTCTACCGACGCCATGCGAATGGATCCGAGCCCCCGCAGGACTGACCGCCGAGACAGTTGGAGGTCGGCTTGCCGATCCGCGAGCCCGGAAGAGTGTTAGTCCCGGCCAGGCCGATGTCCTTTGGACGGTGGGCGGTCGCCGCCGTCGGACTTCTCAAGACGATCCAGCCATTCAGGGTCCTGAAGAACCTGCGCGACGAGCGCAGCGCGACAGTGCACGTGATAGCGGTCATAAAGGCGCTCAAGGTGAGTGCGCACGGTGCGATACGAGGTGCCGACCCGATACGCAATCTCCTTGTCGGTCGAACCGTCGGCGAGGAGTTGGACGATTGCGGTCTGCGCGTTCGTCATTTGCCGGATGCGGCGTTTTGGGCGGTCGTCTCGATCGTCCTCAGCTCTCGCCGCCGCGACGGAGGTCGAAGGCTTCGGTTTGACCACGAAATGTGACTTCCTCCGAGTCTCGTATGACGCTCGGGCAACTCAGCGACGGGTGGCGCCGGGCTCACCCTTTCGTCCGCGCTCAGGTAGCGGATAGTCCTACTGACTGGCAGGTCAGGCAACTGTACCTTTGGTCAAATGCCTGGGCAGTCGTCGCGCAGACAGCCGACGCCTCAGCAGCAGGAAGTGCTCGATCTGCTGTTGCGGGGCGCGACCAACAAGCAAATCGCAGTCCGACTTGGGATCACCGAACGTGGCGTCAAGTACCACGTGTCACGGCTACTCGCGCGCTACTCCGTGGACAGTCGCGCGGAACTCATCTCGTTGATCCTTCGCAGGCGGCGCTGATCGGCATAGCGAGTCGACCAATGAGGCACTCCGCCAAAGAGCCCAGGCACGTAAATGCGACCCGGGACAGATTCCAGTGGCTTGCCGCCAGCCCGCGAGTCCTGGTCACATTTTCGATGTGAAGTGCGCCACGGTGACCCATGGACTACTCCGGTACAACGCGGGGGTGCCTCGGACATTTCTCGTTAGTCGCTTTGGCGTTCTGGCCCTGTTGGTGACGCTGTTGGGCAGGCCTTGGTCTCGGCCAACAATCCGACCGGCGCTTTCGTCCGATTCGTCCGAGACCGGACGCAAACCGTATGGCCTGAGTTTCTTCTCATCCGAAAGTTCCTTCCTCGCGTTCGAGAAGAATCCATAATCACCGCGAGCCGCCGCGAGACCGATGTCGTCCGCCTCGTTGCGCTCCACCGCTTCCTCACCCGCCCTCAGCTCGAGGATTTCCTGTTCGCGGAATCGACGCTGACGCCACGCTCGCGGCAGGTCGTGACCTGGCGGATCCTCGGACGCCTCCAGCGCCACGGCCTCGTTGCTGCTACGCCGCGCCAGAGCGGCGGCGCGGTTGCCGGCTCCACGTTGCCTGGATATTTCCTGACCACGACCGGGCTGCGCGTCGCCGCCACCTTCTACCCCGATCTCCCGGCACGTCGGCCGGCGCGACGCGCGCCGTTCCTCCTCGCGCATAGCGTCATGGCCGCCGACGTCGAGCTCGCCTTCCGCCGCGCGGCGCGCGGGAATTCCGGACACGAGCTGGAGCTCTGGGAGTGCGACTGGCAGACCCGGCTGAAGCTCGGGAGCAAGAAGCTTCTGCCAGACGCGCGACTCGTGTATCGCTTGGGCCGGGTGCTGCTCGATGCCTTCGTCGAGGTGGATCTCGGGACCGAGGGGACGCGCTTCTTCGCCGGCAAGATCGACCGGTACATCTCGGCCCGCTACGACGGCGGCTGGCGCACGCATCTGTCGCGCTGGCCGATGACGCTCACGATCACACCGACTGCGGCGCGGGCGGCGTCGCTCTGGGAGGCGACCACCGCGAGGCTGAACGCGCACCCCTGGTCTTCGGGCGGGATGGCCTTCAAGTTCTGCTCGATCGATGCGCTTCTGGGCGAACCCGGAGTGCTCGGCGCGCGCTGGCGCGTCGCCGGCACAAAGGAGTCGACTCTGTTCGCGACTCCAGAGCAACTTGCCGCGGCAAGCGGTGCTGAGTGAAACGTGGGTCAATCCGCCATCAGTCATCGGTGGGCGGTCGCCGGTGATACGCTCGGCCGCGGTCAGCCGGGAGCGCGTGAAGGTGGCACATGGCCGCACAACGCGCGTGGACATTCACAACTGAAGACGAGTCCCAGACGCTGAAGCCCTCGTACCCGCTCACGGAAGCGATCGCGGACTTCCGGCGCGATGCGCCGATCCGCGAGACCACCCTCCGCGGGTACACCGTCTCGCTCCGCCTATTCACCGAGTGGCTTCAAGCGAAGGCCGACGCACGACCTGCACTCGCCGACCTCACGTACGAAAACGCGTCGGCGTTCGGGGCGAACTTCCGTCCCACGGACAAGCACGCACCGCGCTACACCGAGCGCAACAAGCTAGTCGCGCTCAAAGCGCTCGCGAAGTGGCTCGCCGAGCGGCACCTGTACTTCGAGGCACGCGGTGACCAGCGCCTCTCGATCCTCCGCGACCTGAGGCTCCCACCGGTCCGCAGCTCGGACGCAAACCCTTCAGCGACCGTGAGGTGAAGGCGATCCTCGGCGCGGTTTCCAAGATCGCCACCTACCCGATGCGCGAGCGCGCGATCCTCACCCTCCAGATGTCGGCGCCGATGCGGCCCGACGAGGTGCGGCGCATCGCTCTCCGCGACTTCGAGCCGCGCGAGCGCGAAAGACGCGGACACATCCGGATCCGCGGCGCGAAGACCGAAGCCGGGTCCGACCGAGTCATCCCGCTGGACGACGAGGCCGAGTCGGCGCTCCACAGCTACCTCCGGTTCGAGCGGCCGGCGTGGGCCGGCGACGGACCGAGAGATCACGCCGGCGAAGAGCCGCTCTTCCTGAACCGCGACGGCAGAGGCTTCACCGAGTTCTCCTGGAACAGCCGAAATCAGATCCTGCGACGCCGGCTCCAGCAGTCCGGCGTTCGCGACTTCGTCCAGTACCGCTCCCGCGGATACGCCGCGAAGCGCCTGCAGAAGCGACGCGTGCCGCTGCAGGTGATCATGCAGATCGGCGGCTGGAAGCGGGAAGCGATGCCGACGCGGTACATCGGCAAGTACGACGAGGACGAGCTCAAGGACTTCCCCACCGCGAACCTGCGCGACGTCCTCGCGAGGTAACAAGAGACCACTGCGGGTCAGACCTCTGCGGGAAAACGGAAGACCTCTGCGGGGGCAAGAACGCGATCAGCACGATCGGCCCGGTTCTATTGACTCGGAGGCGACGGCGGGAATCGAACCCGCGATGAAGGTTTTGCAGACCTCTGCCTTACCACTTGGCTACGTCGCCTAGGAGCGGCGGCGGCGAGCGACTCGCCGGGCGCCGCGACGACGGCGACGTGAGCGAAGCGATACGTCGCCTAAGAGGCACGTACCCACAGCTAACGGCGCCGGTCGGGTCAGTCAAGTCTACGGGGAAAAATGCGGGAGGGCAGGCGACGTGCATACTGCCGCCGCATGCTTCCCATCGGCGACCAGGACGAACCGGGCGGCCTCCCGCTCGTCAACATCGCGATCATCGCGATCAACGTCCTCGTCTTCGTCCTGCTCCAGCTCCCGAGCGATGCGTTCACGATGGGCTTCAGCACGATCCCGAAGGAGATCACGACTGGCGTCGACCTGGTCGGCCCGGTCGCGATCACTCTCCCCGACGGCAGCGTCGAGACGCTCATCGAGGCGCCGGGTCCGAGTCCCATCTGGCTGACGCTGTTCACGTCGATGTTCATGCACGGCGGCTGGCTGCACATCGGTGGGAACATGCTCTTTCTGTTCATCTTTGGCGACAACGTCGAGCGGCGGCTTGGCTCGCTCCTGTATCTCGCGTTCTATCTGGTCTGCGGCGTCGTCGCATCCGCGGCGCAGATCGCCACCGACGTCAACTCCGTGATCCCGAGCCTCGGAGCGTCGGGTGCGATCAGCGGTGTGCTCGCGGCCTACCTCGTGTACTTCCCGCAGAACCGTGTGCGCGTTCTGGTGGGTTTCCGCTACGTCACCGAGGTGCCCGCGCTGGTGATGATCGGGCTATGGGCGCTGATCCAGTTCATATCGGGATTCGGCTCCATCGCCACGACCGCTTCGAGCGGCGGAGGCGTCGCGTACTTCGCGCACATCGGAGGGTTCATCGCCGGCGTCGTACTGGCATTCCTGTTGCGCGCTGTGGGCCGAGGACCCACGAGACCCTTCGCGACCGTGTAGCTGGCCGCTTAGAGGATGCGGGCGATCCGCTCCACGTCCTCGGCCACATCGGTACGGCCGTCGAGACGGTACGCGTGGGACAAGAGGTGGCACTTCTCTTTTGCCGTATCGCGCCGCCCGATCGCGCAATCGATCTCGATGAGCAGTCGCTGCGGCTCGCGGTCGGTGAGACCGTGGGCGATGTAGTCGAGCAGGAGGTCCGAGGCTGACTGCAGCTTCCCGTGGGTGAGGAGGCGGCGCGCCGCGTCGAGGGTCGCGTCGGTCGCGCGCTTGTCGCGCCTGCCGATGAGGAGCGTCGCGCGCGCCGCGACCGTGTTCGCGGCCTCGAGATCGTTGCCCTGCGGGACCAGCGCCTTGAGCTCGCGTTCGAGATCGAGTGGCGGGCGCGCTGCCCGTGGCGGTCGTGCGGGCGCGATGACCGGCGCCGGAACGGGCGCGGACTTGTGGCCGTTGGGCGAGAGGCCGGCACGGGCGAGAAGATCCACAGGCCGCCCGAGATCCACCCCTTCGGCGTGTGTGACGGTGCTCGCGCCGTTGAGCACGACCGTCGTCTGCGAGGCGGAGGGCCGGGTCGTCTGCGAAGCCGAGGGCTGGGCCGCGGCCGGAGCTTTCACTGGTTCGGCCTTCGCGGGCGTGGGCTTCGCGGGCTCGGGCCGCAGGACTGGTGGCTCGGTCCGGAACGTGGGCGGCTCGGGCTCGGATCGGAAAGCGTGCGGCTCTGGTCGTAGCGCTGCCGGCGTCGTCCGGAATGTCGGCGGCTCCGGCTGCGCGCGGAAGACGGGCCGATCGATCTTCGGCGCCGGCGCCACCGGCTTTGGAGCGAGCTCGGAGCGGGCGATGATGGGCGGCACTTCACCGATCCGTGGCGCAGGGCCGGCGGAGCCACCGGTCGCGGCCGCGACGCGATCGACGATCGCCCTGAGGCCGGGTAGGTCGCCGAGCGTCTCGCGCCCGTATGTGAGCTCCAGCCACGCGCGACGCGTGTCGTGCTGAGCGAGGGCCATGTCGACGAAGCGCGCGTACTCGCGGATCGCGCTCGGGAGGTCGCCCTGGTTCGCGAGCGCGGCCGCGAGACGACGGTGCGCGGCGAGATCGGACGGAGCGATCGCCACGGCCTCGAGCAGCAAAGCGACGGCGGTCGCGCGATCACCGCCCTGTGCGAATCTCCCCGCCGCTTCGCGCAGCGTCGTGAGCGCCGCGCCGACATCCTGCTGCGCTGCCTGCGCGCGCGCGAGACCGCAGTACGCCTCGATGTCGCCGCGCTTCTCGACGAGCTCGCGGAACGCCACCTCAGACTGCCGAGCTTTCCCGCTTTCGAGAAGCTTCGCCGCGTTGTCGGTCGCGCGACGGTGGCCGCCACTCTGCGGCTTCTGCGAGGCGCCGCACGCAGCGAGCGCTGAGGCAAGCTCGGCCGCGCGCTCCTCGCCCATCGCGCGCGCTGCCTTCGTACGTACTCGCGCGACCAGACCGTCGAGCTGAGCAGGGCTGATGGTGTTGGCGTTGACGCCGAGCGCGTGGAATTCCGTGGAGAGGAAGGTCTGCGTAGCGGGCCCGAGGTAGCCCTTGGCTACCCCCAGCAGCTGCTGCGCAAACGCGTTCAATCTTCGCCTGCGGTCGCGTCGTCCGACAATGCGTAGAAGCGGAGGGCGTTCAGCATCCGATCAAAGGCGGACGCGACCTCGCGCGTGATGTCGTCACCCGAGCGTGTGTCGAAGCGCGCGTACCGAAGGTCAACATCGCCGGTGGAGACCATCGTCGCCTCACCAACGAGGCGTCGCAGCGGACGCACCAGCGAACGAGTCAGCAGCACGCCGATGACGAGCGAGAGGAGCAGTCCCACGATGACCATGCTCGTCGCGTTCACCGTGGCGTCGTCCGCGGCCTTGGTGTACGTCGCGATCGGGACCGCGAGCACGTAGGCCCACGGCTTGGCGGTGAGACGGGTCACGACGCCGCGCTGCTCGAGGTCCGCGTTGCCGAAGGAGAACTGCGAAGAGGTCGTGATCCCCCTGGGCAGCTTGTCGAGCGCGGTCTTCAGCGTGGGCAGCGGGTCGATGACGAGCTGCTCCGGGGTCTTCGTACCAAAGCGCTTGTCCGCCGCGAGCTTCTTCGCGGTCTCCGCCTCGATCGGTGCGATCGGCTTGTAGATGAGCGACTCCGCCTGATCGCGGTGACCCTTCGTCTCGGACACCGCGAGCCGGATCCCGAAGTCGTCCACGAGGAAACCGTGAGCGCCGGCGCCAACGGCGCCGAGGTCGCCCTCGACGACGTCCCAGATCGCGGCGAGGTTCACGCGGGTACGCACGACAGCGAGGACCTTCTCGCCGTCCATCACAGGCGCGGAGAAGAAAAGAGCTGGCTTGTTCGTGATGACGGAGTAGCTCGGGTCGCTGATGTACGGCGTGCCCTTGAACGCGGTCGTGAAGTACTCGCGGAACTTCACGCTCGTGCCCTCGTCGGTGAGGATCGACGCCGCGACGATCGTTCCGTCGGGGTCGACGACCGCGACCGATTCGTATTCAGGCGAGCGGGCGGCCGCGGCGGAGAGAGCCACGCGCGCGGCCGCCTTCGCGGCGGGGTCTTTCATGTTTTGGCCGAAGCGGATGATGTCCGGCAGCTTGCCGACGAGGACGATGTCGCCAAGCCGGCTCTGCAGATACGCATCGATGGCGCCGGCGGTCGAGGTCGAGCGCTGCTGGATGTTCGTGACGCCGAGGCTCGTGAGGTCCTGACGAGTCGTTTGGATGGAGACCATGCTCACGAGGGTCACGGGGACGATGCCAACGCAAAGGAGTGCTCCGAGGACCTTCTGCCAGAAACGGATCCGAAGGAAACCCATAGCTACCCCTGACCTCTCTCCATGTGTCGCCCCACAGGCTCGTCGCCTACGCGCACTGTGGGCGCGTGAGCACACGGCGGGTAGTCAGGCCCGCATAAACCGTCCGTACCGGCTTCGGACTAGTACCCCAATGGGGGGACTATGACGGTCCGGCGTCAGCGCGGGATGCGCTGCGAGCGCCGTGCGTCGCGCATCAGGCCACGCAGCAAGCGCTTGGACTCCTCAAGTTCCGTGCGGTCCGCCTCGGTCAGGCCGCCGCGCTGAGGATCGAGGCGCCACCAGCACTCGAAGCCCCAGAGGCGCTCTTCGCCGAGCCGCAGGCGCGGGATCCCGGTACCGGCCCGGCGGAGCTCGCCGGTCTCGAAGTCGAAGAAGCCTTCAAAGCTGGCGGCCTGGCCGGTGCGGTCGGGTTCGCCCTCGCGCAGGTCGAGAAGGATCACGCAGGGCGTTCCCGGGCGGATCTCATCCGCCGCACGCACCGGTCGGGCACGGGTGCCGCGCCGCGCTGGTCGCCGGTCCGGGCGCGCATCGCGAGGTGGACCACGACGTGGATCGCGGAGGGCGGGGGCGCGCTCGGGTTGTGCAGGCGCGCGCTCCGGTTGCGCTGGTGGTTGCTGTGGACGTCCTCCGCGCCGTCGTCCACCGCGCGACCGACGACGCGGTGATCGCCCTGCGTCCGGCATGCCGTCATATTGGCATGCCGCGGCTTGGTCGACCGTCGTGACCGGTCGCGCCGGTACACTCGATCTCGGATGCACGAAGTTTTCGACGAGTTCAAGCGACAGCTCCCCGATATCGATCCGGCCGAGACCGATGAGTGGATCGAGTCCCTCGACGCCCTCGTCAAGCAAGCGGGCCCCGAGCGGGCGCGCTTCGTCCTCTACAAGCTCCTCAAGCGCGCGCGCATGCTGCAGGTAGGACTGCCGCCGCTCACGCAGACGCGTTACATCAACACGATCTCCCCTGAGCAGGAGCCCGACTTCCCGGGCGATGAGGAGATGGAACACCGCATCCGGCAGTACATCCGCTGGAACGCCGTCGCGATGGTCGTGCGCGCGAACCATCGCTATGACGGCATCGGCGGGCACCTCGCGACCTATGCGTCGTCCGCGACGCTCTACGAGGTCGGCTTCAACCACTTCTTCCGCGGCAAGGACGACGGCAATGACGGCGATCAGGTCTTCTACCAGGGCCACGCATCGCCTGGCATCTACGCGCGCGCGTTCCTCGAGGGCCGCCTGAAGGAGAGCCAGCTCGATCACTTCCGGCGCGAGAGCAAGCCCGGTGAGGGACTGTCCTCATATCCCCACCCGCGCCTCATGCCCGACTACTGGGAATTCCCGACCGTCTCGATGGGGCTCGGTCCGATCACTGCGATCTATCAGGCGCGCTTCAACCGCTACCTGCAGAACCGCGGGATCAAGGACACGAACGCGCAGCGGGTGTGGGGATTCCTCGGCGATGGCGAATGCGACGAGCCCGAGTCGCTCGGCGCGCTCCATCTCGCGGCCCGCGAGGGGCTCGACAACCTGACCTTCGTCGTGAACTGCAACCTACAGCGTCTCGATGGTCCGGTGCGTGGCAACGGCAAGATCATCCAGGAGCTGGAGGCGGTGTTCCGCGGCTCGGGCTGGAACGTGATCAAGGTGATCTGGGGCCGCGAGTGGGACGACCTTCTTGCGCGCGACGTCGACGGTGTCCTCGTGAACAAGATGAACGAGACGACCGACGGCGAGTCGCAGCGCCTCACGATCGCTGACGGCGCGTACATCCGGGAGCACTTCTTCGGACCGGACCCGCGCCTCCGCAAGCTCGTCGAGCACCTATCCGATGCGGACCTGATGAAGCTGCGACGTGGCGGTCATGACTATCGCAAGGTCTATGCGGCCTACCACGAGGCCGTCCGACACACCGCGGCGCCGACCGCGATCCTCGCGCAGACGGTCAAGGGCTGGGCGCTCGGACCCAACGTCGAGGGACGCAACATCACACACCAGGCGAAGAAGCTCACGTTCGAAGAGCTGAAGATCTTCCGCGATCGCCTCGAGCTACCGATCACCGATAAGCAGCTCGAGGAGGATCCGCCGTACTACCACCCGGGGATGGACAGCTCCGAGGTCCGGTACATGCTCGAGCGTCGCCGGGCGCTCGGTGGCGTCGTGCCCAAGCGGGTCGTTCGAGGAAAGCCGCTGCCTGTCCCAAGCGATGCCGCGTTCGCCGAGTTCCCGAAGGGATCGGGGAAAGCAGCCGCGTCGACGACGATGGCGTTCACGCGGCTCCTGCGGAATCTGCTGCGCGATGAGTCGATCGGCTCGCGCGTCGTCCCGATCATCCCGGACGAAGCGCGCACGTTCGGCATGGACCCGCTTTTCAAAGAGGTCGGCATCTACTCTTCGCTCGGCCAGACCTACGAGCCGGTCGACGCTGAGACGCTGCTTCCCTATCGCGAGGCGACGAATGGACAGGTGCTCGAGGAGGGCATCACCGAGGCCGGCTCGATGGCGAGCTTCACCGCAGCGGGCACGAGCTACGCGACGCACTCCGAAGCGATGCTGCCCTTCTACATCTTCTACTCGATGTTCGGGTTCCAGCGCACGATGGACCAGATCTGGGCGTTTGGTGACGCGCGCGGGCGCGGGTTCCTCCTCGGGGCGACCGCTGGCCGCACGACGCTCAACGGCGAGGGCCTGCAGCACGAGGACGGGCACAGCCATCTGCTCGCGACGGCCGTGCCCAACATCCGCGCATACGATCCGGCGTTCGCGTACGAGACCGCGGTCATCGTGCGCGACGGCATCCGCCGCATGTTCGTCGACAACATGGACGTCTTCTACTACCTCACGCTCTACAACGAGAACTACCCGATGCCGCCGATGCCCGCGGGCGTCGAGGACGGCATCCTGCGCGGCATCTACCTCTTCCGGAAAGGCGAGGGCGGCGGCCGAAGCCATGTCACGCTCCTCGGCTCCGGCCCGATCCTGATGCAGGTGCTGCGGACCCAGGAGATGCTGCAGGAGAAGTACGACGTCGCCGCGGACGTGTACAGCGTCACGAGTTACCAGCAGCTGCGCAACGAGGCGCTCGAGGTCGAGCGCTGGAACCGGCTGCACCCGACGGAGACCGCGAAGGTCCCCTACGTGGTGCAGGTGCTGGGCGGCGCGACGCCGATCATCGCCGCGAGCGACTTCATGAAGGCGGTCCCGGATCAGATCTCCCGCTGGCTCTCGCAGCCCTTCGTTCCGTTGGGGACCGACGGCTTCGGACGGAGCGACACGCGCGAGGCGCTACGCCGTCACTTCGAAGTGGACGCGGAGAGCATCGCGGTCGCGTCCCTCAACGCACTCGCGCTCTGCGAGCAGTACTCGCCGCAGGACGTCGCGAAGGCTATCGCGGATCTCGGCATCGATCCGAACAAACCGGAGCCGCGGACCGCCTAACTCAGCGCGGCGTGCGCTGGAACTCGACCAAGCGGCCGTCTTCGCACCGGAAGGTCACGACCGAGTCGGCGTACTCGCTATGACCGGTGAAAACTCTGCCGCTCGCGTCGCCGCCGCCGATGCTGCCGCCGCTCAGCATCTGTTGGGCCGCGCCGGGCCACCTACTGCTCGAAGTGCCCGCGCCATTCTCGAAGCACTCGGCGGTCGCGGGTACGGCCTGGGCGACATACAGCATCACGACGCCAAACCCGAGGAGAGCGCCACCGAGGGCGGCGGGTCGCGCGTACGTCAGCTCACCCCGTCGCAGCGCGCGGTACAGCAAGAGGAGGAACACCACCCCAGCCGGCAAGACAGCGAGGCCGATCGAGAACGCCGCGAGGAAGCCGAAGAACAGACAGCCGCTCGCGAGCAACGCGAGCAACGTGACATATCGCGAGCGCCGCCAGGGCACTACTTGCGCACCCACCGCCAGACCGAACATCGCAGCCGCGAGAAGCACGTAGTCGAAGCGCTCCGGCTCGAAGATCTTCGAGCCATCCGCACGCAGCGCTAGGTAAACGGGGAACAGAAGGACGGCACCGACACCCGCCGCTACCGCGACGGCCAAGATGCGCAGCGCTTGCGACGAGTTACGCACGGGTCAACGGTCGGTAGCGGATGCGATGCGGCTGCCAGTCGTCGCCCTTTTCCTTGCGCATGAACTCCTCGTACGAGTGGTAGTTCCCCTCGAACCAGCGCACGCGGCTGTCGCCCTCGAAGACGAGGAGATGCGTCGCCACGCGGTCGAGGAACCAGCGGTCGTGGCTGATCACTACGACACATCCGGCGAAATCGAGGAGCGCTTCCTCGAGGGCACGTAGTGTGTCGACATCGAGGTCGTTCGACGGCTCGTCGAGCAGCAGGACGTTCGCACCGGACTTGAGCATCTTCGCGAGATGGACGCGATTGCGCTCGCCGCCCGAAAGGTCACCGACCCGCTTCTGCTGGTCCGCGCCGCGGAAGTTGAACGACGCGACGTACGCGCGCGCATTGCGCGTCCGTGCACCGATCTGGATGTTCTCCTGTCCCTCGGCGATCTCCTCCCACACGTTCTTCTTGGGGTCGAGCGCGTCGCGCGACTGCGACACGTAGCCAAGCTTCACGGTCTCGCCCACCACGAGCGATCCGCCATCTGCCTTTTCCTCGCCGGTGATGAGACGGAACAGCGTCGTCTTGCCGGCGCCGTTCGGTCCGATGATCCCGACGATGCCGCCACGCGGCAGCGCGAACGTGAGGTCGTCGAAGAGCAGCCGGTCCCCGTATCCCTTGCGGAGCTTGGTCGCGTTGATCACGACGTCACCGAGCCGCGGGCCGGGCGGGATGCTGATCTCGAGCTCGCGCTCGCGCTCGTCCGGCGACTCCGCCAGGAGTCGTTCATACGACTCGATGCGCGCCTTGCTCTTCGCCTGGCGCGCGCGCGGCGATGCCTGCACCCACTCGAGCTCGCGAGCGAGGGTGCGCTGGCGCGCCGACTCCTGCTTCTCTTCGTCCGCGAGCCGTTTGCGCTTCTGATCGAGCCACGAGCTGTAGTTGCCCTCGTACGGGATGCCCGCGCCCTTGTCGAGCTCGAGGATCCAGCTCGCGGCGTTGTCGAGGAAGTAGCGGTCGTGCGTCACCGCGACGACGCACCCGTCATAGCCGGTGAGCGTTCGCTCTAGCCACGCCACCGATTCCGCGTCGAGGTGGTTCGTGGGCTCGTCGAGCAGCAGCAGGTCGGGGTGAGCGAGAAGCAAGCGGCAGAGCGCGACGCGGCGACGCTCACCGCCCGACAGGGTCTTCACGTCCTGCTCGCCGGGCGGCAGCCGCAGCGCGTCCATCGCGTGGTCGATCTGGCTGTCGAGATCCCACAGCCCTTTGGCCTCGATCTCGTCCTGCGCCTTCTGGAAATCGACATTGAGCCTGTCCATATCGGCATCCGATAGCGACTCGCCGAACTTCGCCGACAGCTCTTCGTACCGTTTGAGCACGGCGCGGCGGTCGGCGACGCCCTCTTCGACGTTGCCGCGGACGTCCTTGTTCGCATCCAGCTGCGGCTCCTGGGCGAGCAGGCCGGCGCGGTAGCCCTCCGTGATGCGGGCGTCGCCGACGTACTCCTTGTCGATCCCGGCCATGATCCGGAGGAGCGTGGATTTCCCCGCTCCATTCGGCCCCAGCACGCCGATCTTCGCCGTCGGGTAGAAGGCCAGCGTGATGCCCTTCAGGATCTCGCGCTGCGACCCGGGCGCGATCTTCTTGAGGCCGTACATCGTGTAGATGAATTGCGGCGGCATGTAAGAACCGTATCAGCGGACAGTCAGATACGCTTTCCCCCGCCACACCGGGGAGGGCTGATGAGCGACGAGGGGCGCAGCTTCCGTCTGGCCAAGGACGTCATGCCGAGCGCCTATGCGCTCCGGTTCGAGCTCGAGTTCGACCGCTGGACCTCGACCGGCCACGAGCAGATCACGCTCCGCACATCAAAGCCCACGCGCGAGATCGTGCTTCACGCGCTGGAGCTGGACATCCGGAAAGCGACGCTCGACGGTGATGCTGCGCAGGCGACCAACTACGACACGGAGGCCGAGACCGCCACGCTGCGGTTCAGACGAGAGATCCCCGCCGGCGAGCACACGCTCGAGATCTCGTGGACAGGCAGCATCCGCGAATCGCTGCGCGGCCTGTACCGCTCGCTGCGCGGCGAAGAGCGCTACGCGGCGACTCAGTTCGAGGCCGCTGACGCGCGCCGAGCGTTCCCGTGCTTTGACGAGCCCGAGTTCAAGGCCCGTTTCAGCGTCGAATTGATCCATCCCGCCGGGAACGCTGCCATCGCGAACATGCCCGTTGTATCCCAAGAACAGCTGGACGAGCACCGCACGCGGAGCACCTTCCGCGAGACGCCGAAGATCTCCACCTACCTCGTCGCGTTCACGGTCGGCCCCTACGAGTTCACCGAGGTCGCGACGACCCCGTCGGGGATCCCCGTCCGCGTCTGCCTGCCACCGGGGCTCGCGGCGCAGGGCACGTACGCGCGCGACGCGCACGTGCGTTCCGTCGAGTGGCTTCAGGGGTACACGGCGCTCCCCTACCCGTATTACAAGGTCGACGCGATCGGGATCCCGGACTTCGAGGCCGGCGCGATGGAGAACCCGGGCGCGATCACGTATCGCACGCGGCTCCTCGCCGCGGACGAGCGCAACGCTTCGATCCAGACCCTGAAGGGCGTGTTCAGCACCGCCGCGCACGAGCTCACCCACATGTGGTGGGGCGACCTCGTGACGATGCGGTGGTGGACGGATCTCTGGCTCAATGAATCGTTCGCGTCGTTCGTAGGCGAGAAGGCCACCGCCGCGCTCAATCCGGAGTGGCGCTACTGGCGCGACTTCGTCGCCGACAACACGAGCGCGTTCAACCTCGATGCGCTTGCCTCGACGCACCCGATCTCGGTCGAGGCGAAGAGTGCCGAGGAGGCGTCGCAGCGCTTCGACGCGATCTCGTACACGAAAGGCGCGGCGGTGCTCCGTATGATCGAGGGGTACCTCGGCGAGGGCGCGTTCCGCGAAGGCGTTCGCATCTACCTGAAGCGGCACGCGGAGGCGAACGCGTCGGCGGACGACTTCTGGCACGCGCTGGACGAATCGTCGGGCCAGGACGTGACCGCCATCGCGAACGCGTGGATCAAGGAGTCGGGGCACCCGCTGCTGGACATCCGCGCGCGCGACGCCGACGGCGGGCTCGAGCTTGACCTTTCGCAGACTCGCTACTTCTCCGACTCGAACGCCACGGCGACAAAGCAGCGCTGGCCGATACCGCTCGTGATCAAGTACGGCACCGCCGATGGTGTACGCGAGCACCGCTCAGTGTTGAGGTCAGAGCGCGGGACCATCCAGCTTCCCGGCGCGAAGTGGTTCTTCCCGAACGCGGGCGGCCGGGGCTTCTATCGCTTCCGTTTCGCCAGCGGATTCGAGGGTGACCGTCTCGATGCCGGCATCGAGCATCTGGCCGCCGAGGAACGGCTCTCGCTCGTCGACGATCTCTGGGCGATCGCACGTCACGGGAAGGCCACGCTCGCGATGTTCCTAACGCGACTCGAAACGCTGCGCGGTGAACAAGACCGCGCGGTGCTCGCCGCCATCGGCGACTCGATGTCGTGGCTCGGCAACTACGCGGTGCGCGACGCGACGGAGCGTCCGTTCGCACGTCTCGTCGACGATCTCTACCGCCCGATCCTCGAAGCTGCGGGCTGGACGGCCCGCGACGGCGACGACACCGACACACGTGAGAAGCGCACGCGCGCGATCGGCATGCTCGGCTTCCATGCTCGCGCAAAGGACATTCGCGACGAGGCGCAGCGCCGCGTGCGCGACCACCTCGAGGGTCGTGAGCGGCTCAACCCCGACGTCGCCGGGACGATCGTCGCCGTTGCCGCGACCGTCGGCGACAACGCGCTCTGGGACCGCTACGTCGCGCGCATGCAGCAGGCGCAAGCCACCGATACGCAGGAGGAGGCGCGTTTCCGCCAGGGGCTCATCTCCTTCGAAGAGCCCGAGCTCGCGCAGCGCACCGCCGAGGCGATCTTCTCGCCGCTCATCCGCGTGCAGGACCGCGGGCTCATGCTCATCCCGATGATGCAGTCCCGTCGCACGCGTCTCGCGGCCTGGGAGGCCGTAAAGACGCACTGGGACGGCGACGTCGCCGGAACGGACATGGCGCCGCTGCTCAAGCAGGGCTACGTGACCGCGATCAGCCAGCTCACCCAGCGCGGCCTGGCCGATGAGGCGGCCGCGTTCCTCGAGGCGAAGCGCACGCCGGACATCCAGGAGACGGTCGCGCAGAGCCTGGAGCGGCTCCGGATCAACACCGCGGCCGCGGAGCGCCTGGCGGCCGAGCTCGAGGACGCGCTGCGGGTGCCGACCGCTCGCTAGCTCAGCCGCCGATGAAGCTCATCTCGATCTTCTTGAGGCCGACGGTCTCCTCCGAGCGGAGCTCGGAATACCGGTCGTCGCGCGCGGTCCAGATCGCGGAGATCGAGTCGGCCATCTGAACATCCGTCGCGTCGCTGCGCACCAGGCCGCGAAGATCGTGGCCCTGTGTCGCGAAGAGGCATGTGTAAAGCGAGCCGTCGGCTGACAGACGGGCGCGTGTGCAGTCGGCGCAGAACGCCTGCGTCACCGAAGCGATGACGCCGATCTCGCCGCTGCCATCACGGTAGCGCCAGCGCTCGGCGACCTCGCCCTGGTAGTTCTTCTCGACCGGCTCGAGTGGCAGCTCGCGATCGATCGTCGCGACGATCTCGCGCGCCGACACGACATCGTTCAGCCGCCACCCGTTCGACGAGCCGACATCCATGTATTCGATGAAGCGGAGGATCCGACCGGTGCCGCGGAAGTGACGCGCCATCGGCAGGATGCTGTCGTCGTTGAGGCCGCGCTTCACGACCATGTTCACCTTCAGCGGTGCGAGACCGGCCGCCTCAGCCGCGTCCATGCCCTCGAGCACTTTCGCGACGGGGAAGTCCACGTCGTTCATGCGCTTGAACACCTCGTCGTCGAGCGAATCGAGGCTCACCGTCACGCGCTTCAGCCCCGCGTCGCGCAGCGCGCGCGCCTTTGAGGCGAGGAGCGAGCCGTTCGTCGTGAGGGTCAGGTCGAGGTCACTGACTTTCGCGAGCATCTCCACCAGTCGCTCGATGTTGCGCCGGACGAGCGGCTCGCCACCCGTGAGCCGCACCTTGCGCACGCCCAAGCCGACGAAGACGCGCACGAGTCGCTCGATCTCTTCGAACGACAGGATCTCGGCACGCGGGAGGAACTGGAAGTCCTTGCCGAAGACCTCCTTCGGCATGCAGTACACGCAGCGGAAGTTGCACCGGTCGGTAACGCTGACGCGCAGGTCGTGCAGCGGACGGGCGAATACGTCGGTTGGCAGCATCACCCACAAGTATCGACTAGTCCTGGCCCAGCCCGAACAGTCGAAGGGCCGACGACGTTCATACTGTCGGAGTGGTGCGGCGACTCGTAACGTTCATCTTCGTGGGCTCGATGGTCGGCTGCGGAGCCACAGGCGCTCCGGCTGGGACGCCCGTTCCTGACGGCGGACAACACGGTGCCGAGCCGCGACTCGCCTCCGACCCTCCTCTGGCTCACCCGCCGAGTTCGGCAACCCCGGCGAAGCCAGCCCCCCCGGACCCCGCAATGCCAGCGGTGCCCACCAGCCCGGCCGGCGCGGCGACCCCCCCGAAGACAGATCCCTTGCGCGATGCCCCCACTTCGACTGGTCAAGGCATCAACGAGCGCACGGCACCGGAGTGAAATGAACGAGGGCCCCGACCATGCGGTCGGGGCCCTCGCCGATTGCATGTCTCCAGACGTTATGGCGTGATGTCGCGGAACTCGACGCGGGCCGACCCGATGATCGCGCCAGTTACGCTCCCGATGCGGACGTTGACGCTGCCGCGGAGGAAGCGCCCCGCGCCAGGGTTGGATGCGGCTGTGCCGCTGGCGGTGACGCTGAACGTGCCACCGGCAGGACGGTTCGCGAAGCCGCTGCCGGCCGTGATCGTGACCCCGCCGTAGATGGCGTTCGTGAAGGTGTCGGTGTAGCCAAACGTCGTCGTGCCGAGGGGTACGTCAAACCCGTCGACGAGCGCGACCCATGTACCGGCCGCGGGATCGGCGATGGTGACGCTCTCGGCGAACGCCCCGGTGGCGCTCTGGCCCATCGGTGTGCACACGCGTGGACGCGTCGGAGCTGTGCACCGGAATACATACAGATCGAGGTCCGCTGAAGGATCGCTGCTGACCAGCTGCATGATCGCGACAGTTAGCGCGGTCGTAGCCGCGGGAACTTCGAACTCGTATTGCTGCAGTGTCCCATGCGCGATCGTCGGTTCGATGGCGCGCGTGCTCGCGAAAGTCGAGCCCGTCGTGCCGAGAGTGCCCGCAGCGAACTCGTTCGTGATCGTGAACCCTTGGGTGGCCGCCACGCCGACCGTGGTCGGCGTCTTCGTCCACGATGCGGGCGCGAAGCTCGCCCTGTACGCCGTCGCAGTGACAGTGAAGGTCGAGTTCGGGACCGCGGCGGCACGCGAGGCCCGGAGTGCGATCTCCCAGACGCCAGCGCGTGGGTTGGTGACGGTTGATGTGCGCGTAGCGCTACCGGTCGGTCCGAAGAATCCGGCGCCGCAGGGCGTCGCTCCCGTCGTCGCCAGCGGGATGCCACGTGGGTCGACGCACGTGACCGCGATGCGTCCGCCGTTCGTGCGGGTCACGGTGAACTGGACGGCTGTGGTGCCGCTCGGAACGTTGAAGAAGATCTTCGGCTCATTCGTCTCAAATCGTGCCGCGCTGCCGGAGATCGTTTGCGTGTAACCCGTCGTAGCGGAGAGCGGATTGTGGACAACGACGGTGTTGAGGATCTGATAGTCGATGCCCACCGTGGTCGGGTCATCGAGCCGCAAGAGAGCGCTGTACACCCCGGCCGCCGCCTGTGCATTGAAGGTCACCACAAGCGTCGCGGGCACACCGTTCCTTAGCGTGATTGTCGCCGCCCCTGCCGTGAATGCGGATGAATCTCCGAGGAAGCTGACGTTGTACGTTCCCTGGCCGCCGCTCGTCCGCGTGAAGGCGTAGGTGAGGGTCTTCGATTGGCCGGTGGTGATGCCTTCACGCTCATGGATGCCCGTGCCCATGCCGGGCGTGGCGAGGAAGGGACTAAGTACCGTGTGCGTGGGGACGGCCGACGTGATCTCGACCGTCTTGATGCCGTTCTCCGACTCGCCATCGGAGGATGACAGCAGGTCCCACGCCGCGCCCACGCGGAAGAGGCCCGGTCCCTGCTCGTGGGCCTGGTAGCCGCTAATGAAGCGGGCAGAGGACATGATCGCTTGGCGGAGCTGCGCGGGCTTGTGCGAGACGTCGCGCTGCTTCGCCGCGGAGAGCAGCAGCGCCGCGCCACCGGTCGCCTCGGGCGCCGCCATCGACGTGCCGTTGAACATCGCGTAGCCGTAAGAGCAGGTGTACGCCACACACTGTCCGGCCTGCGACTGCCACTGCGGAATGCTGGACACCGCTGAACCGGGCGTGACGATCTGCGGCTTCGTGAAGCCGTCCTCGCGCGGGCCGCGCGACGAGAAGTCGTGCAGCGCCTCGGCGCTCGGCACGTCGTTGCCGTAGTTCGCGAGCACAGTCTCCTTGGTCCAGTAGGCCCCGACGCTCATGACCTTCGTTGCGACCGAAGGGTCACCGACGGTGTTGATACCGGGACCGCTGTTGCCGGCCGAGATGAACATCTGGACGCCATATTTCTGGATCAGGTCGTTGTAGATGATGGCGCGCGGATTGTTGCCGTCATTGAGCGCGGGCAGTCCGCCGATACTCATGTTGACGACGTCGACCTTTGCGACCTTGACGGCGTAGATCATGCCCTCGATGAGCGCGTGAGCCGTGCAGCCCGAGACGAACAGGCAGACGCGCACCGAGACGATCTTCGCGCCGGGGGCTGCGCCGTCGTAGGCACCGCCGAAGAACCCGTTACCCGCCGCGATGCCGGCGACATGCGTGCCGTGCGCGCCGGAGACGATGCCGATGTTGATCGCGTTGAATGCGCGCTCGATCTGCACCACGAACGGCACCGATTCGCGGATCGGTGTCGCCGGGTTGTCTCTGCCGAAGGAGCCGACGTCGAACGACTCGTCGTTGCTGTTGCCCGAGTTGGAAGACTGTCCCTGATCGCCGCTGAAGTTGTGGTCGGCGTTCTGCCGGCCGTATGGACGCATCGGCGTCTCATCGGCGAAGCTTCCGTCACCGTTGCTGTCGACGATGACCGAGTCGCCGCGGTCGTCCCAGAGGACGGCGAAGCTGTCGCCGCAGACACCGTTGCGGTTGAGATCCGAACCGCATCCGATGTCGTACTCGCTGCCGTCGCCAAGGCTCGCCTCATTGAACTCGGCGAACCGGTAGTGGCCGGGAGCAGCACCGGTATACGTGCGACCGCCGACCGTGAAGCTTCCACTGGCTGGTACGTCGATGACCGTATTCATGATCAGCCAGGTCGGGTCGCCGTCGTCGGTGGGATGCGTGTACGTCACCCAGTCAACGATCTTGCGCTCGCCGGTGGTCGTGGTCTTGAGGGCCGGGTGGACGAGATCGATCCCCGTGTCGAGGATGCCGATCGTGACCCCGCGCCCGTCGAACTTCGGGTGCGCAGCGACGAACTGCGGTGCGCCGATGTCGCGTGTGGGCATGTAGGCGTTCTGCTTCGGCGTCGTTGGCCCCGGTGGGTCGACTAGCGTGGCGCTGTCCTCGGCCTCAGGGCGGGGAGCCGGGAGCGGAATGAGCGAATCGACCTCGGCGCCACGTACACCCTTCAGCTGTGTGGCGCGGTCGACGTTGACCGTCGGCACCGAAACACGGACGTAGCCGAGTGCTTTGTCGTGGTACTTGATGGTGCCGCCCAGGCCTTGCAAAGCCATGACGACAGCTGGCGATGCGAGGTCATCGGTCGCGATTAGCAGTGTGACGTTCGGCGCGCCGTCGACCGTCGCCTGCGCGACACGCTCGCGGCTGGCCTTATCCAGAGTCGAGCGTCGGTCGCCATCGTCGGCGAGTGCCGGGGATGGTGACGCGAAAGCGAATAACTGCAGCACGAGGCAAGCGATGACTAACGCAACGGACGCGCGCGATTCAGGACGAAGACTCAACACGGAACGCCCTCCCTCAACCTCTACACCCAAGTACGGACAGCGAGGGAGTGTGGAGCATGGCGTCCGGTACGTAAAGGGACGACCCGGGCCAGGTAAGTTCGTTACACGCGTGCGACCCGGCTATTCCGACTAAACGTCTCTCGCCGCGGCGCGGACAGCGTCGCCTATCAGGCCTCGTTCAGGAAATCCACCGTCGCGCCCCATCGAGTGGACGAGTTGGCCGTCGACTGAAACGTCGAACGTGCCCGACTCCCACGGGATGAGCTCGATCGCCGAGAGCTGCGCGCCGAATTCGTACATGAGCGCCTTCGTGAGCTCGAGAGCCTGTGGCTCGTACCCGCATTCGGCGCAGTAGGTGATCTTGACCCTGACCGGTCGCCCGGTCACACCGCCACCGCGCTGACGAGCTCCCGCAACTCGCGCTGCACTTCGGCGTTCGCGAACGGGACGGTCTCCTCACGCATCGTCTGGAGCTCGGCCTGGAGCCGCGCGCGGACCTCCTCGGGCAGCTGGTCGACCGGAGCGTCAGGGGAGCCGAATTCCGGGTGCGCCTCGAAGATGCGTTTTCGCTCCTTGGCGCGACGCTCGGTCACCGACGCCGGGCGCTCGATCCAGTGGCCGAGCTCGCGGAAGTCCTGGTCGAAGAACACGAAGACCGGGATCGACTGGTACTTCCCTTGGTTGAGCCAGCGCTCCATCAGGTCGAGGTTCTGGTCGCGGTAGAAGACGCGTACGTCGAGCGTCGAGACCTCTTTCGCCAGCCGGCCCAGGACCGGGAGGTTGGCCACGACGTCACCGCACCAATCCTCCGCGAGGACGAGGACACGAAGCTTCCGTGGGAGGGCTGTGAAGACGTGCAGCGTCTCGGGGTCGAGCGTGACGCGGTCTTCGTTCTGAGCGAACCGCTCCTGGTTGCGCGTCATCGCCGCCTTGAACGCGTCGTACGTGATGCCGTGATCCCAGCGCGCTCTGTCGAGTGCCATCTCGCCCTCCGTGAGCAATGTATCCATCTTGACGTAACACGCACCGCCGGCGGCGTGTTCCCTCGCCTAAACTCGCTGCATGTCCACGATCACCGATCCGTCGGTCACGCTGCGCCGCGGCGACCTTGCCTTCCGCCCGGCGACGCTGGATGACGCCGCCTTCGCGGCCACGTCGCGACCCTCATGCGGCCCGACGAACCGGAGGATCCGGCGTCGTGGCGTCACTGGTGGGTGAGCGAGGACCCAGCCTGGACACACGAGCGCTTCATCGTCCTTCGCGACAGCGTGCCGATCGGCTACGCGCGGCACAACCACGCGCCCTGGGATCAGATGAATAAACGCTACGGACGCGTTGGCTTCGAGCTGCTGCCATCGGAACGCACCGATGCTCAGCTGGCGACCGTGTTCGACTTCATCGAGGACCGCGCCCACTCATCTGGGACCGCGATCTTCGCGGCGTACGCCCGCGAGGACGACGAGCCTCTAAAGAACTGGCTCGTTGACCGCGGGTACCGTCAGAAACGCAGCAGCAAGGCCTGGGAGCTGGACCTGATCGCGCAGCGTCGCGCGCTCGAAGCTTTAGCCGCCGAAAGCCGCGCGAAGATGCGCGCCGCGGGCATCACCATCCAGACCATCGATCGCGAGGGCGATCCCGAGAAGCTCCACAAGATCCACGAGATGAGCGAAGAGGCCGCGTCGGACGTCCCGACGACCATTCCCCATGTGCGTCAGCCCTTCGAGGTCTTCGTGCGCTGGTTCGATGCGCCGACGGTCCGACTAGATCGCATGTGGATCGCGCGCGAAGGTGACGACATCGTCGGCATCTCTGTGCTCTCGTACCCGCCGACGCGCGGCAACGTGTGGACCGACTGGACCGGCACGGCGCGCAAGGTCCGCGGCCGTGGCGTCGCGCGCGCGCTCAAGCTCGAAACCGTGCTGCAGGCGATCGCGCTCGGCGTGAAGAGCGTTCGCACCGAGAACGACGGCGAGAACGCGCCGATCCTTCACTTGAACGAGCAGATGGGCTACGTCCGGATCCCCGGCTGGATCCAGTTCTTGAAGGGCGCGAAGCCCTAGCGCGCCTCCTCAGGCGTGATGCTGAGGACGACCTTCTCGCCGCGGCGCACCGTGGTGATGAGAGTCGCAGCGCCGATACGGTCCCCGCCCAACACGCGCTGCAGATCGGACAACGTTGGAAGCGCTGAACCGTCGAGCGCGACGAGAATGTCGCCCTCGCGGATGCCCGCGCGTCGCGCCGGCGAGTTCGGCGTCACCTCGAGCACGCGGATGCCCGACTCCGCGCCGAGTCCAAGCGAAAGTGACAGCTGCCGGCCGATCGGCGTCGCCGCGCCAGAGATGCCGAGATAGGCGCGGCGGACACGTCCGTCACGGATGAGGGCGGTGGCCACGAGGCGTGCGGTGGCGGCCGGGATAGCGAATGCGATGCCCTGCGCCATGGCGTTGATCGCAGTATTCACGCCGACCACCTTGCCGTGCGTGTCGACCAGCGGGCCGCCCGAGTTGCCCGGGTTGAGCGCGGCGTCGGTCTGGATGACGTTCTCGATGATGCGGCCATCCTTCGCGCGCAGAGAACGTCCAAGCGCGCTCACCACACCCGTCGTCACGGTCGACTGCAGACCGAGCGGATCTCCGATCGCGATCACCAGCTGACCGACGCGGAGCGCGTCGGAGTCGCCTAGTTCGGCCGCGGGAAGAGAGGGACCGAGCACGCGCACGAGGGCAAGATCGGTGGCCGCGTCGGCGCCGACGACCGGGGCGCGATAGGTCGCGCCTTCTGCGAACGCCACCTCGACCTCGACGGCACCCTCGACCACGTGCGCATTGGTGAGCACGTACCCATCCGGTGTGATCACCAGACCGCTGCCGCCGCCCTGGCCGCGCCGCACGTGCGCGACCGCCGGGGTCACGCGCTCCACGACGCGGATGACCGCCTGCGAGTAGGCGTCCAGCAGCGCGCTGGCTGGATCGGAGTCCGCGTTGGCCGGGCGCCGGATCTCGGTCGCCATGCTCAGTTCAGCGGGCCCTGCTGCCGGACGGCTCCGACCTGCTCGACCGCAGCCTTCAGCTCTTTGAGCCACTCACCCTGGTTCTGCTGCACGAGCCGCACGCACCAGGCGAGCGCGTGGGCACGGCTGCGCGCGACGCCGGAATCGACCAGCGCATCGAGCACCTCGCGCTCGGGCAGGCGGAGACGCGTCATCGCCGGGACCGCGAGATGCGTGAACATCTCGCGCGCATCGCCGCAGCGCGCGCCCCACGAGACCTTGCGCCCGAAGCGCCGCTCGGCCTCCTCGGAGATCTGCATGCGCAGGTCGCGGGTGTCCTCGCGGTGCTGCTTGATGCGTCCGGAGCGGGCCGCGGTCGCGGCCTCCGGACCGGCGTCGCCGGGCAGCTGCACGTCGGCGAGGGTGCCGATCACCCAGACCTCATCGCGGTCGGCGCGGACTTCGGGCGCGGTGGAGAACCAGTCCTTGGGAATCCGGCCGGCGAACCAGCCCTTCATTTCGTCATTTGCGCTCATTTCGGCCTCCTGCATAGGTTGTAATTGATGTAATCACAATTGGCCAAAAGCGCAAGGGGGTCAGTGCCTGGGGCGTCCTCCGCCCAGTCCACGCAGGCGGGGGTCAAGCGCGTCGCGGAGCCCGTCGCCGATCAGGTAGAGGCACAGGATCGTCAGCGAGATCGCAAGCCCGGGGCCATACACCAGCCATGGCGCACGCGAGAGGAACTGGCTTGCGCCGTTGAGCATGTTCCCCCACGACGGAACGGGCGGCTGGATGCCAAAGCCCAGATATGAGAGCGCCGACTCGGCCAGGATGATCCCGCCCACGTCGATCATCGCGATGACGACGAGCAGCGGCAGGACGTTCGGGAAGATGTGACGAAGCATGACGCGCACGTGCGAGGCTCCGATCGCGCGTGCGCCCAGGACGAACTCGCGTTCGCGCAGCGCGAGCGCCTGGCCGCGCGAGATGTTGCAGATGCCCAACCACCCCAGGAGCCCGATGAACACCGCGAGCGACAACGGGTCGAGCCTGAACAGCAGGCCGACGATGATCAGCAGGAACAGGGTTGGGATGCTGTTGAGCGTGGTGACCATCCACACGATGACGTCGTCCCACCACCCGCGGAAGTAGCCAGCCGAGATGCCGAGTGCCGCGCCCACGCTGACCGACACGAGCGCGCCGAACGTTCCGATGAAGAGCGAGACGCGTCCGCCGTACAGGAGGCGGACGATCTCGCTGCGGCCCAGGCGGTCGCTGCCCAGCCACCAGGCAGCCTCGTCCAGCGTCGGGCGGCGGTAGTTGTTCACGAGGTCCTGCTTCGAGAACGAGACATGGAAGAAGTTGTCGGCGAGGAGATCAGCTCCGACCGCAAGAGCGATCATGAGCGCGAGCACACCGAGCGCGCCGAGCGTCAGGGGATCGTGGCGTACCCGCCAGAAGACGTCAGACCAATAGCCCGACGCCTCACGGCGCGCCTGGTCCCCCACGGGTAGCTGAACCGCGGCCGCTCCGCCGGACATCACCGCACCTTGATGCGCGGGTCGACCCAGGCGTAGGCGATGTCACGGAGGATGTACGACGCGAGGAGGAGGACACTGCCGATGATCACCGCCGCTTGCACCACCGGGTAGTCCTTGTTATTCGCCGCCTCGAAGAGCAGACGCCCGAGTCCCGGCCAGGTGAAGATCTGCTCCACCACCACCGAGCCGCCGATCACGATCGTGAGGATCCCTCCGAACAGCGACACGATCGGGATGAGCGCGTTGCGCAGCACGTGTCGGAGGACCACCCAACGCTCTCGTAGGCCCTTGCTCCGGGCGGTGCGCACGAAATCCTGTCCGAGGATCTCGAGCATCTCTGTTCGGAGGTAGCGAGGATAGGTCGCGATGCCTCCATTGGCGTAGAGCAGCACCGGACCGACCATGTGCCAGGCGCGGTCCCAACAGAGCGTGCAGTCCGTTCCGATCGTGTTCATGCTGCCGATCGGGAACCAGCGCAGCTGCACACCGAGGATCAGCACGAAGAGCAGCCCGAGGAAGAAGTCCGGAACAGCGTTCAAGACGACCGACAGGACGCGGATGCCGTGGTCGGCCGGGCTGCCGCGGGCGAGCGCGGCAACGACGCCGAGCGGGATCCCGATCGTGAGCGCCACGACGAATCCCACGACCGCAAGCTGCAGGCTGTTGGGGATGCGTTCGGCGATGAGCTGGATCGCCGGACGATGGGAGTAGAAGGACTTTCCGAAGTCGAGCCGCATCATGTCCCACGCCCAGTCGACGAACTGGACCGGCAACGGCCGATTGAGCCCGTAGCTCTCGCGGATCTCCTCGCGCTGTTCGGCGGTGACGTCGGTCGAACCACCGATGATGAAGTCCACCGGATCCGCCGGTGACAGCCGGGTGAGAAGAAAGGTCAGCAGCATGATCCCGAACAACGTCGGGACCGCCTGAACCAGCCGCCTGAGGATGAATCGGCTCACGCCATCAGCGGCTCAGCGCTTGATCCACCACTTTTCGATATTCCACGCCGACCCAGAGCTGAAGGGTCTGGGGTCGAAGTTCTGCATCTGCTTGTTCGAGAACACCAAGTTGTCCGAGTTGTACAAGAAAGTCCACGGCGCTTCATCGTTCAGCAGCTTGTCGTGTTGCGCGATCACTCGCTTCCGAGCCGCTTGACTGCAGTCCGGCCCGTCGCGTTGCGCGGTGATGAGCGCGTCGCCCTTGCTCCAGCCAACGCGGTTCAGGCCGGTCGAGGTCGCCTGGCTGGAATGCCACACGCCATACGGATCGGGGTCCGTGCCGTAGGCGATCCCCAGGATGACGCCTTCCCAGTCAGGCTTGCTGAAGCGCGTGCGCTCCGTGAGCGCTTGGAACGATTCCAACAGCGGATCGATCTTGACGCCGATCTGCGCGTATTGCTCCTGAGCGATCTGCAGGATCGTCGTGCGCGTGTTGCTGTCGGAATTCGTCTCGATCTTCATCTTGATCGGCTGTCCGTCGGTCCAGCGGTAGACGCCGTCCGAGCCCATCTTCGCTCCGGCCTTCTCGAGCAGGTCCTTTGCCTTCTTTTGGTCATACGCGTACTTGTTCAGCCCCGTGTCGTCGTACGCCCACATTGTTGGCAACGTGTTCGCGAACACCGGCTTGCCGTAACCGAAGATCACCTTGTCGATGATCTGGTTCACGTTGAGTCCGTACCACAGCGCTTGACGGACCTCCTTGCTCGCGAGCCACGGTGCCTTCGGGTTGTTGGGGTTCCAGCCGATGTACCCATTGCTGAAGCTCGGGAATCTGAACCCTTTCAGCGTGTCGACCTTGGAGAGCTCCTCGTAATCCTTCGGGTCGACCCCGCTGTAACTGACCTCGCCCACCTTGAGCGCGTTCGTGATCGCGGTCGAGTCCGCGTAGAACTTGATGTAGTACTCCTCGATCAGTGGCGCGCCCGCGTAGTACTTCTCGTTGCGCACGAGCGTCACGTGATCGCCCGGCTTGTATTCCTTGAACAGGAACGGCCCCATCGATACCGCCGGCTCCATGTTCATCGTGTTGTCGTCGATGTTCTTCGTGGTGTCGGTCGTCTTGCTGTCCCAGTACTTGCTGAACATGTGCTTGGGGATGATGCCGCCGGCGCCGGCGCCGCCCATCTGGCTCACCGCCGGGCAGAACACCTTCGTGAATCTGATCGTGATCGTCTTGCCGTTGTTCCCGACCTGGATCCCGCTGATGCCGTCGATCTTGCCATCCGCGTAGTCCTTCGCCCCGGCCACGTTGTCGAACGTCCCCTTGCGAATGGTCTTCTTGCTGCGCATGACCGCTTCGGCCGTGTACTTGTAGTCCTCGCCGGTGAACGCCGTGCCGTCGCTCCAGACAAGGTTGTCGCGGAGCGTGTACGTGAGCGTCAGGCCGTCGGCACTGAGCTCGTACTTCTCGGCGAGGCGCCCGACGACCTCGCCCGTATCGGGATCGTTGCGCGTCAGGCTGAGGTAGATCCAGCCCCAGACACCCGACGAAGCCGTGTCGGACGATAGGACCGGCTGCAGCGTTTTGATGTCGGAGGTGAAGCCATCGACGATCCGGCCACCGGCGACGGGCTTGTCGACCACCGACGGAGCGGGGGTCTGGCTCGTCTGCGAAGCGCAGGCCGCACCGACCAGCACGACAGTGATGAAGACCACAGCGAAACGACTCATCCCACAGCCCTCCCTGCGCCTCGCAACTCGCGAGTCCTGCGCCACGGAACCGGTTCGCGGGGGGAGCCTAGCAAATCGGTCAATTACGAATCACGTACTTTCCGGCCGTGCGCGTGGCCGTCGCCCTTCTCTCGCTCAGCGCGGTCGCGTTCGGATTCACGTATTCGGACCACGCGCCGCTCATCCCACTCGTGTCGGTCGACTTCCGGCTCGACGACCTCGGCGCGGGTCTGCTCTCGACGGCGCTGTTCCTGGCGTACATGGCGACCACGCTCCTCACGACCGGCTTAGGCGAGCGGGTCGGTCCGAAACGCATGGTCGGCGCTGGGCTCGCCGTGTGCGCGGTCGGCACGGTGATCTTCGCTGCCTCACCGAGCTACAGCGTCGCGCTCGTGGCCAAGGTGACGCAAGGCATCGGTTCGGCACTCGCGTTCGTCGCCGGCGCTCGTTACCTGGCCGGGCTCTATCGAGAGCGCCGCAATCACTTCGCGCTCGGTCTCTATGGCGCTGGCTATCCACTGGGGAGCGCGCTTGCACTCATCGCGATGCCGACCCTCGCGGGCACGCTTGGCGGCTGGCGTGGCGCGTTCTGGGCCGAAGCAGCGTTCGTCGGTGGAGTCGCGATCGCGTGGTGGCGCGCGCCGTCGGTGCCGCGCGTGCCGCGCCCCGGGAACATCCGCGACGCGCTGCGCTGCCCCAACTGTTGGTGGACGAGCCTGCAGCACGCCGCCGGGTTCGGGCTCGGCATCGCCTCCGGCACGTGGATCACCGTGTATCTCCTGCGCGAGTTCCGCCTCCCTCTCGAGCTCTCGGGCGTGCTCGGCTCGCTCCTCCTTCTCCTGGCGGTGGTGACGCGACCAGTCGGCGGGTGGCTTCTCGCGCGCGAGCACCTGCCGGCGCGACGGGTGATGCGCATCGGCGATCTCGCGATCGTCGCCGGCGTCGCGCTGCTCGCGATCCCGGAACGCCCGCTACCGATCGCGCTCGGTGGCGCGATCCTCGTGGGTATCGGTGTGGGTCTGCCCTACTCGGCGGTGTTCAATACCGCCGCGGCATCGCTGCCCGCCGCTCCCGGTGCGGCCCAGGGTCTGGCGGCGATCGGCGGGACGGCGGGGGTGATGGTGACCGCGCCCGCGATGGGTTACGCCGTGCAGACCTTTGGCTTCTGGTCCGCTTGGCTCTTCGTCGGTGCCGTGTCCGCCGTCGCGTTCGTCGGGACCGCGTTCATGCGCGGTGAGGAGGAGCTGACGTGAGGTCGATCGCCACGCCCGTGGCGATCGTGCTGCTCGTCGGGGTCGGCGCGGTCGAGGCGAGCGCGAGCGCCCGGCAGCTCGCGGAGTCGGCCGGACCGCTGCGCCTCGGGGGCGCGGGCGTGGCGTTGACGGCAGCCGGACTCATCGCCAGCGCTGCGATCTATCTCGTGCTCGGCCACCTCGCGGCCGACGAGCGTGGTGCATTGCGCGCCGGCGCGATCACCGGGACTCTCGCCGGCCTCGTCGGCGGCGCCCTGCGCGCGGTCATCATCAGTGGAGTGGTCGCGGATCTCGTCGCGCGGTACGCCGCGGCAGGGGACTGGTTCGTGCCGGCGGCGCTTGCGACATTCGTCCTGGTGTCGCTCGTGGCGAGCGCTGTGGGTGGCGCGGCGCTCGCGTGGACCGGCCGCAGGCTCAGTCGAGCTGCGCGGTCGCGACCTCCTGCCTGACCCGCTCGATGCTGCCGTCGGCCTGCAGGGACTGGAAGGTCGCGACGACCTCGGGATCGAACTGCGCTCCGGAGCCGGCGATGACCGCGGCCATGCCCTCCTCGATCGTCCACGCGGTCTTGTACGGCCGCTTCGAGGTGAGCGCGTCGAAGACATCGGCGACGGAGACGATGCGCGCGGCCAGCGAGATCGCGTCGCCCTTCTTGCCATCGGGGTAGCCGCGTCCGTCCCAACGTTCGTGATGCTCGCGCGCGATCGCGCGGGCCGTCTCGAAGAAGCGCGCCTCACCGAGCATCACCTCGCCATCGATGCAGTGCTGCTTGATGACCTCGAACTCCTGGCTCGAGAGGTGATGCTCGCTCTGGAGGATGTGATCCGGCGTATGGATCTTGCCTACGTCGTGCATCACGCTCGAGTAGCCGAACTCTTCGACGACCTGCGCAGGTAGTCCGAGGCGGGTGCCGATGGCTTCGACATATTTGCGAACGCGAAGCAGATGCGCGCCGGTGGTCTGGTCCTTGATCGTCGCGGCAAGGAGCAGGTGGCTGATGCCCTGCAGACCGGTCCGCCGGAGCTCCTCGTTCGCGACGCGCTCGGCCTCGAGCGCGGTCTCGAGCTGCTCGCGGCGCTCGCGCTCACTGCGCAGCATCTCCGCGAGATCCTCCGCGTAACGCGTGCTCTGCCGTTCGAGGAGGCGCAACTCGCGCAGCTTCGTCTCGTACTCGAGGCGCACCGACTGTTCGCGTCGGTAGACCTCGGCGAAGTCGCTCGCCATCCGCACTGCTTGAGAGTTCGCCTGATCGGCCACGCGGATCGCCTGCTGGAGCAATTGGCGGAACACCTCGCCGGCGACGGTCGAACTCGCCGGCGGCATCGTGATACTGGGAGAGACTTCGATCACTTCGATCGACATCCGCTCGGGCCTTTCCTCTGGCATGGCGGGGTCAGCTGTGCGCGAGGATCCCGCGGATAGTGTCGATGAGCTCGAGCGGCCCGAAGGGCTTGGTGAGGTACTGCGTCGCACCGACCGAGAATCCGGTCTTCTTGTCGCTCTCGCTCTCATGCGCCGTCAGCATCACGACCGGGATGTCCTTCGTGCCCGGCTCGGACTTGAGCTGCCGGCAGACCTCGAAGCCGTTCGGTCCGGGCCCCATGTCGACGTCGAGGAGGACCAGGTCGGGCGTCTCGGCACGTGCGAGCTCGAGCGCCTCGGTGCCGTTCTTGGCCTCGAGGATCGTCCAGCCCTGCGTCGACAGGGTGATCCGGACCATCTGGCGGATGGGTACGAGGTCGTCTGCGATAAGGAGTTTTGCCATGCGACGCATGGTAGACGGGTCGCGCGTCATCAGACCCCCCCTCCGTGGGGACTTAAGCCCCACGGGCTAGCACTTTCCCCCCGCGCGGGGAGGTCGGCCCCTGGCGTGTCCACGAATCGAGGGTCACCAGGCCGAGCCGAGCGGCCTCCGCGACGGCCTCGAGGCGTGAGTGCGCGCCGAGCTTGCGAAGCACCGCCTGAACGTGTGCGCGAAGGGTCGCTGTGGAGATGCCGAGTGATGCCGCGGCTGCCGCGGTGCTCGCGCCCGTGGCGAGGAGATAGAGGACCTCGAGCTCGCGCGGCGTGAGTGGCTCGATGGCCGTCGCGGGCTCACTGCGTTCCGAGAGCAACAGGCGCTGGAGCTCGCTCGATGAGAAGAGCACCTCGCCTGCCGCTGCCGCGCGCACCGCGCCGACGACGTCGTTGAAGCCGCGCTCTTTCGTAAGGTGGCCGACCGCGCCGGACCGCGCGACGTCCGCGAGCGTGAACGCGCTGGGGTCGCCGGTGAGCACGACGATGGCCGTCTTCGGCATCGTCGAGCGGACCGCGCGCGCGAGATCCGCGCCGGTCCCGTCGGGCAGGTGGTAATCGGCGAGTACGACATCGGGTCGCGCCTCGTCCAGGGCTGCGATCGCGCTCCGCACGTCATGCGCGACCGCCACGACGTCGATGTCGCTGGCGCTGCGCATCCCGACCCGAAGGAGCTCGGCGAAGAGCCGTTCGTCGTCAACGATCATCACGCGGATCGCGTCGCTCATTGCTCGACTTCCGGGCTTCGAGCGGACCGCACCTGCGCGGCAAGTGCAGCGACGGCGGCCGGATCAAGCTCGCCGCGACCGACGGCGCCCTGAAGAATGCGAACGGCCTCCTGCTCGGTGACCGCGGGGCGGTCCGGGCGATCGACGAGCAGCGCTTCGAACCGATCGGCCACGCTCACGATGCGGACCTCGAGCGGGATCTTCTCGGCCGTGAGGTGATCCGGATACCCACCGCCGTCGAGACGCTCGTGGTGCCAGCGAACGATCGGCAGGATCGGCGCGAGTGGCGACACGTGCCTGAGGAGCTCTTCGCCCAGGAGCGGATGCTGCTCGATCGCCTCGCGCTCGTGTGGCGTGAGCTCGCCGGCCTTGACGACGATCGGCGGTGGCAGCTTCGCGTTGCCGACATCGCGAAGGAGCGCGCCGAGTCGGATCGTGCCGATCGCGACCTGGTCGAGCCCGAGCACCTGCGCGATGGAGACGGAGCGTGCCGCGACGCGTTCGCTGTGGCCCATCATGAATCGATCGTGCGCCTCGAGCGACGTCGCGAGCGTGATGAGCGCGTCCGCCGCGGCGCCCATGTCGCGCACGAGGCGCATCTCGCGCACGAGCAGATCCGCGTGTCGCGAAAGCTCGCCGTCCAGCCGCGCGAACTCGGTGGCGGGTGTCTCCGAGCCCCGCGCGATGACGAGAACGGCGGTGCCGCCATCCACGAGGCCCGCGTCGGGCGCCACACCTTCGTCGATGAGAACGAGGTCAACGGCGTCCGCCCCGTCCTTCGCTATGTCAAACCGCGACGCGAGCAGCTTCTCTGCCGTGGCGCGCCGCGCCCCATCCTTCAGCGAGACCGCGGCCATCGGCCGGGCGCGCTGGGGACGTGCCGCCAGCGGCTCGAGCCGCGGCGGACGGGCGTTCCGCGTCTGGAGGAGCACAGCGTCGATTCGGGCGAGGAGCTCAGCCGCGTTCCACGGTTTTGTGACGTAGTCCGCGGCGCCGCACGAGAGGCCACGCACCTTGTCGACGACCTCGCCGCGGGCCGAGAGGAAGATCACCGGGATGTGCGCGATCGCGCCGTCGCTCTTGATGCGCAGGCAGACGTCGTAGCCGTCGGTGTCCGGCAGCATCACGTCCAGCAGTACAAGGTCGGGGACGAGCTCGCGTACCAGCGCGAGGCCCTGGCCGCCGTCGCGCCCAACGGCGACCTTCATGCCGTTCGCCTGCAGGCGGCGCTGAAGGACATCGGCGGACGCCGGGTCGTCTTCCACCACCACGACGCTCGTGGCCTTCTTCGCGGTGCCGGGCAGGGGCGTCATCGCCAGATCGTTCATGTCGCGAGACCTGTCTGCTCTTCGCCGAGAAGGTGACGCATCGCGACGACGAACTTCGAAGGTCGCTCGTTCACCATGTGGTCGCGGATGTAGGAATAGAGCTCATCCGCCCAGCGAGGCAGTTCCTGGAACCACTTCACTTCTATGATCACGCCCGGCTCGCGCGCGATGACCGGGCCGATGCGGCAGGGCATCGAGCTCGCGTCGTTCGTCACCCACGGGACGGCGAGATACATCAGGTTGTGATCCGCGGTGATGCGCATGCTTCCGTCGGGCGCCGAGTACGCGATGCGGTTGTACTGCGTCACCACGACCGGTCGCACGCCGTCCGCGATCGTGCGCTCCGCGCGCTCGACGAGCCCGTTCTTGTCCCGCGGCATCTTCTGCTCGCCGCGGAGATACGCGGGCAGGGACATCGTCGGCACCTCGTAGCGCTCCTTGAACGACGTGCTGGCGGAGTCGTCCTTCATCTCGAGATAGACGGTCCCGCCGGCCAGGATCTCGTTCGGCCGTGTCCGGTGATATTCGCGGACGCGGATCTGGAGTGCCTTTCCCGCCTCGGCCGCGCGGAACACGCTCCAACCGTACGTATCGAGGTACGCGGTCGTCGACCACTGGTATGGGCGGTCGTCACGATCGAGCCCGAGGTAGGTTCCGCTCGTGCGGAGCGCGAGGCGCGCGACGGACTCGTTCACCAGGAAGCGGTGCTCGTTGCGACGCTCGGTGTCGCTGCCTGCGTCGAGAACGATGTTCTTCATGCCGTGACAACCACGTGATCGGCGGCCGCCGCAGGCAGCGTGAGGTCGATGATCGCGCCGGCCTCTCCGGGATTGGCGACGCGGATGGTGCCACCGTGCAGCGCAACGGCGAGCCGGCAGAACGCGAGACCGAGGCCCGTCCCACCGCGGCTCCGACCGCTGGGGCCCTGATAGAACCGGTCGAACACGTTCGGAGCATCGGTCGTCGTGATACCGGGGCCCGTGTCGGATACGCGGATCAGAACGAAGTCGGATCCCTCGTCGGCCTTTCGGGCTTCGACGCGGACCTTGCCGCCGGAAGGTGTGTGCTTGACCGCGTTCGCGAGCAGATTCGTGAGCACACGGACGACGAGACCGTCGTCGACGAAGACCGTCGCATCACCAACTTCGCTCGTGACGGTGATGTTCTTCGCGCGAGCTTCAGGTTTCACCTGGGAGATGCTCTTGCGCGTGAGGTCCTCAAGACGCATCGCCTGGGGCACCGCCTCGAGACGCCCCTCCTCGAGCTTGTAGACATCGAGAAGAGCATTGACCATCCGCAGCATCTCGCTGACGTTCGATTCGGAAAGGCCGAGCAGCTCGGTGAACTCGGGCCGCGACGGGTCGAGCTGACCCATGCCGACGAGCTGGAGGAAGGCAACGACGCTGTTGGCCAGGTTCCGGATGTCGTGGCCGAGCATCCCAATGAGCTCCTGACGCGAGCGCTCGACCTTCCTGAGCTCTTCGTTGCTGGCGCGGAGCTCATCCTGTAGCCGCTTCGTGAAGAGGGCGCTGCGCACGCGGGCGGCGAGCTCGACGGGCTCGAATGGCTTTGCGACATAGTCGACGCCGCCGGCCTCGAAGCCAGTGACGACATCGTCGGTCTGATCCTTCGCCGTGACGAAGATCACCGGGATAGCCGCGGTGCTCGCGTTCACCTTGAGCCGGCGGCAGGTCTCCCAGCCGTCTATGCCGGGCATCATCACGTCGAGCAGGACGAGATCGGGATGGTCGCGCTCGGCGATCGCGAGCGCCTGTTCGCCGCTGGACGCGCGCAATACCGCGCAGCCCAGGGCCGCGAGACGGCGCGAGATGAGATCGAGGTTCGCCGGCTCGTCGTCGACGGCGAGAACGGTGCCGAGGCGCTGGACCGGCGCCACGGCCGCGTCCTGTCGCCTCGTCCCCAGAGCGAGCGGGGCATTCTCGGGCAGGAAGCGCGCGAGCACCGCGCGCAGTTCGGCCGGGGCGTACGGCTTGGACACGAAGTCATCGCAGCCTGCGTCGATCGCGCGTTGCCGGTCTTGCTGCATCGCGAGCGCCGACACGGCGATGATCGGGATGCGCGCCGCCCAAGGCTCTTCGCGCAGCTTGCGAGTGACGGCCCACCCGTCGATTCGCGGCAGCAGCAGGTCTACGAGGATCGCGTCGGGGTGCTGGGCGCGCGCGATGTCGAGGCCGCTCTGGCCATCCATCGCGATGAGCGCCTCGTGACCGGCCGCGCGGATGATGCGCTGCGCGACGTCGAGGTTGTTGGCCTCGTCCTCGATGACGAGAACGCGAGCCACGCTCATGACCTCGCCGCCGCGCCCGTCAGGGGACCCTCGGTCAGCGCCGTGGCGCGCACCCGGACCGGCAGCGTGAAGAGGAACGTGCTGCCGGCGCCGACGGTGCTCTCCACCCAGATGCGGCCGCCATGCAGGGCGATGAGCCGCTTCGAGATGGCCAATCCCAGTCCGGTGCCGCCGTAGCGGCGCGTCGTGGATGCGTCGACCTGGCGGAACTCGTCGAAGATGTACGTCTGCGCCTCCGGTGGGATCCCCACGCCGGTGTCCACGACCGCGATGGTGATCCAGCCATCGACGATGGTCGCGCGGACCGTCACTCCGCCGTGTTCGGTGAACTTCACCGCATTTGCCATGAGGTTGACGAGCACCTGACGGATGCGCGCCCGGTCCGCCCACGCCGCGGGCAAAGAGATCGCGACATCGGCGCGCAGGGTCAGAGATTTCGCATCCGCGTGCGCACGCATGAGCTCGATGACGTCGTCGATCACGAGGGGGATATCGACCTCCTCGATGTTGAGCTCCATCTTGCCGGCCTCGATCTTCGCGAGGTCGAGAAGTCCGTTGATGAGGCCGAGCAGGTTGTCCGCCGCCTGCACGACGCGCTCGAGATCCGCGGTCTGCTGCTCGGTGAGATCGCCGTCGAGCCCATCGAGCATCAGCTTCGTATACCCGATGATCGCGTTCATCGGCGTGCGCAGCTCGTGGCTGACGGACGCGAGGAACTCGCTCTTCAGCCGGTTGGCGCGCTCGAGCTGCAGGTTGTTGTCCTTCAGCTCGTTGACCAGGTCCGCGTTCTCCTTGGCGACGCTGACGAGCCGGGCGATCGTCCGCAGCGCGCGCGCCTCGGTGTCGGTGATCTCGCGCGGTCCCTTGAAGTACGCCGACAGGAGACCCGCGGCGCGGCCGCGCGCTGACAGCGGGATGTGCGCGACGTAGGGCAGCGGAGTCTGCGGCACGTGCAGATGCTGGATCTGGTTCGGGTCGTAGACCGGATTCACCAAGACCCGTGTGGCGAGCATCACCGCCGTGTCCGCGGTGACACCGATCGTCGTCGGCGCGATCAGGCGGCCGCCCGAACCCATCGGCGCGCCAGGCGCGTCCTCGCGGATCACGATCGATGCGCCGTCCGCGTGGAACAGCGCGACCATGCGGGACAGCGACTCAGCGAAGATGCGCTCGCGGTCGGTGACACCGACGACCGCGTCGGCGACCTCGTTCACGGTGCGCACCTCGGCCATGTATTCCTCTTGGGCACGCTGACGTTCGCTCAGCGATCTGGCCATCGTGTCGAAGGCTCGCTCGAGCGTGCCGATCTCATGATGCGACCGCTGCCGGATGCGCACTCCAAGGTCGCCGGCCTCGATCTGCTGTGCCGCGGCGGCGAGATCTTCCAACGGCTTGGTCATCGCCGTCGCCGAGCGATAGGCGAAGAACGTGACCAGCCCGATGAGGCCCGCTGCGAGCACGAACATGATGACGAGCAACGCGCGCTGCGAGTTGTTGAGCGCGTCGACCGGGAGCAAGACCGCGAGAACGCCAAGAGTTGCCCGCTGGCCGATGACCCGGAAGATCCCGTAGAAGTTCCGTTCACCGATCTTTACGTCTTGGGCGACCACGTCGCCCGGAGCACCGTCGACCTGCTCCAACGTGGGGAACGCGACTCCGTCGGGGATCTCCGTTGTGTATGCGCGCACTTTGCCGTTCCAGATGAGTGCGATCTGCGCGTCGCTCTTGGTGTTGATCGCCTTCAGGTAGTCGTTCCCCAGGATCGTGCCGACCTCGAGGAAGCCGATCTTCTCGCCGTCCTTGTTGCTGCGGATCTCCCAGATCGCGCGGATGACCAGACCGTGCGCGGGTTCGTCGGTCAGGACCCAGGACTGCTGCGCGCCGGCCAGGGCGTCGGTGAGGATCTGCGGGAGAAGGGTCTCGCCTGGCACAAAGTCCTGCGCACCGGCGATGAGATGGCCATCGATGTCCGACACGCTCATGAAGTCGACGCGCAGACGCGATTTCTGCGGTAGGAGGAACGCCTCAAGGCTCTGGCGGTCCTTGGCCTCTGCAAGCGCGCGAGTGGTGTCCAGGCCTGCCATCAGCTGGGCAGCCTTCAGGGCGAGGTCTTTCTGATCCTGAATGTCGTTCTTCGCGGCGACGGCGACCACGTTCGCCTCGTCTTCGAACTGCCTCGTGACGAGCTCGTTGGACTCGTACAGGGCGACGGCCGCGAGAACCACAAGGGCGCCTATGGCCACTGCCACCGTCCGACCGACGAGGGCGCGTAGCAGACTCGGCGCGAAGAGTTGCGTGAAGAAACGCACGAAGACGGGCCTAGATGCCGGCCAGGATCTTCTGCCCTTCGGGGCCCTTCACGAAGTCGATGAAAGCCTTGATGGTTGGCTTCACTTTCGCCGGCTCCGGGTTGTACACGAAGAACAGGGGACGGCGGATGGGATACGTGCCATTCGCCAGTGTCTCCTTGGTGGCGGCGACGTTGTCGATCGTCAGCAACCGTACGTCAGCAGTGCTGAAGGCCTTCGCGTTCATGGTCATCATTCCGATCGAGTCTTTGAAGGACCCGATGGCCTTGAGCGTCTCGTCGATCTGGAAGACCTCGACCGCGTCTTTCGAGTAGACCGGCTTCGTCGCGCCGAAGAAGTACGACTCGAAGGCCGAACGGGTTGAAGACTCGGGCTCGCGCAGCAGCACGCGGATCTTGCCTGGAGAACCACCGACGTCCTTCCAGTCGGTGATCTGGCCAGTGAAGATCTTCGCGACCTGGTCCTTGGTAAGCGCCTTGACCACGCTCGACGCGTTCACACCGACGCCGGTACCGGATGCGCCGATCGGCACACTCTCGACAGTGCCCTTTTCCGCCGCTCGAAGATCACGGCTGATGAAGCCGAGATCCACGGTGCCATTCACGGTGAGCGACACGCCGGCGTCCGAGCCAACGTCGTCAAGTCCCTGCCAGAGCACCGTGGGGTGCACTTCAGAGAAGCCACTCGTGAGCGCCCTGACGGCATCGAGCGCCCCGCCGCCGCCCTTGGTGACGAAGGTGCCGGCCAGCGGATCCGGGGTCGACTTTGTCGCGATGGGACTTGCGCCGCCGCAGCTCGCCACCAGCAGCGCCACGAGGATCAGTTTCAGAGATTTATGTAGGAGCGTCATGTACCCCTTGTCCTCCAGGCCGGCGCTCGCCGGTTAAGCCAATTGTGGGAAGTGTGGCTCCGCTAACTGGCGTGTCTATCCCTCTAACGGGGAGGGGACGCTCCGAAACGGCCTAATTAGGCCCTATACGTCAGTTGGGGTAGCTGCGGGACGGCTGCGCTTGGCCGGCAGGCGGTGCAGGAGCCGCTCAGAGGACGCCGCGATCTCCGCGACCGCCGCATCGAAAGCCTGGGCGTTTGCGGGCGCCGGTGCCCTGAATCCGCTGATCTTGCGGACGAACTGGAGCGCCGCCGCCCGGACCTCTTCTTCGGTCGCGGGAGCTGTGCCACGGAGGGTCTTGATGCTTCGACACATACACGAGAACGATACGGCGAATCGGCGTCTGCGGCGCCGTCGCTAGCATCCGGGCGTGCTCGTCCTGGATAAGCGCGAGGTCGAATCGCTGCTTGATCCGGACGCCCTGCGCGCCGCCGTGGCCGCGGCCCTATCCGATCTCTCGGCCGGACGAGCCTCGATGCCCACTCGCATCGCCGCCCTCGTCGCCGAGCGCGACGCGCTGCTGGCGGCGATGCCGGCGTACCTGCCGAGCGCCGGCGCGCTCACGACGAAGCTCGTTTCGCTCTTTCCGCGCAACACCGATCGGCCGACGCATCAGGCCGTGATCGTCGCCTTCGATCCGCTGACCGGAACGCCAGCGGCACTCATGGACGGCGAGGCCATCACCGCGGCGCGGACCGCCGCGGGTTCCGCGCTCGCCACCGATCTGCTCGCTCGGAAGGACGCCAAGACGCTCGCAGTCCTCGGTGCGGGCGTGCAGGCGCGCGCGCATCTTCGCGCGCTGACGCGCGTGCGCCGGTTCCGCGAGATCCTCATCGGCGCCCGAGACCTCGAAAAGGCCAAGAACCTCGCGCGCGAGGTCGCGGCAGAGACAGGCCTCCCCGTTCGCGCCGCGTCATTCGCCGATGCCGTGCGCGCCGCCGACGTCGTGTGCGCGTGCACGCATAGCGCGGAGCCGGTCGTGCGTCGCCAGTGGCTGCGTCCCGGTACGCACGTGAACTCCGTCGGTTACAACACCGCGGGCCGCGAGGTCGATGGCGAGACTGTCGCGGCGGCGCTGGTCGTGATCGAATCGCGCGCCGCCGCGCTCGCGCCACCGCCGGGCGGTTCGAACGATCTCCTCTGGCCGATCCGCGACGGACTCATCGACGCGAAACACATCCACGCCGAGCTAGGCGAGGTCGTGTCCGGCGCGCGTCCCGGTCGCGCCGATGCAACGCAGCTGACGCTCTACAAGTCCGTGGGCGTGGCCGTCGAAGACGCAGCCGCGGCGGCGCTCGTGTTGCGGCTCGCGCGCGGGCGCGGCATCGGAAGGACGATCGAGATCTAGGCGAACGCGCGGTACGCGAGCCAGATCAGGAGTCCCGCGGCCGCGATCCAGATCGTGACGATGATCGCCGCCGCCTTGCGGTTCGTCGGCCGTTCGGACGCGGCCTGAGCCCGCGCACGGCACTCGACAAGGACGGCGTCCGGGATCATCTTCACTGCGAGAGCGATGCCGAGTGGCACGAGGATCAGGTCATCGAGGTACCCGAGCACGGGTATGAAGTCAGGTATCAGGTCGATCGGACTGAGCGCATAGGCCACGACGCCACCGGCGAATACCTTCGCGTACCAGGGCGTGCGCGGATCGCGGCAGGCGAGGTATACGGCATACGTGTCGCGCTTGATGTCGCGCGCTCGCTGCCTCAGTACTCGCCGCCGGCGCCTTTGCGTGGACCTTCGAGAAGCTGTCCGACCCCGCGCTGCTCGCCCTGCAGCGCGTCGAGCACGCGCAGCGCCGCGTCGATCGTGAGCCCGCGGCGGAAGTCATCCAGAGCGGGCCGCAGCGCCGGCGACGGCTGGTCGTTCGGATCGCTCGAGTTCGACGGATCGCCGGTCGGCTCCTGCGGCTGTCCCGTGCTCGGGCCCGGCTGCGGCGAGGCACCGGCGGGGGGCTGACCGCTCTGCCCGGGTCCCTGCGCGCCGGGGTTGGGGCTTCCGGGCTGACCCTGCCCCGGCCCGGGCTGCTGGCCGGGCTGCGGCGGACGGGCCGACAGCAGGCGCTGGATGACCTCGAGGTTGAACTTCGCGTCGCGATCGCCGGGATCGATGCGGAGCACTTCGCGATAGGCATCGCGCGCGTCCTCGTAGCGGCCCATGCGGAAGAGCGTGTTGCCGCGGTCGTACTGCGCGGTCGCGCGGAGCTTCAGATCCTTACCGCCGATCGCCTTGCCGTATTCGGGAAGCGCCTGCGGATACTGGGCGAGCTTGTGCAGCGCGTTCGCGGCGTTCACGGCGAGCTCGGGCGAGTCGGGCAGCTCCAGCTGGAGATCCCGGTATTCGGCGAGCGCTCCGGCGTAGTCACCCGCTGCGAACAGGCCGTTCGCCGCCTCGTTCGAGACCGCGTTCTCGCCACACGCGATCCCCCAGAGCGCGGCCGAGCCGATGGCGATGCCGAGGATCCGGCGTCCGCGACGTGCGACCGGCCGGCCGAGGCCGTGCGGCATTGGCATCGCGCGGCGCTCCGAGATCAGCCACTCGAGCAGGAGGAGCGCGACGGCGAGCGCGACGAACGGCGCGGACTTCTCGTCAGGGACCGCGCCCGCATCATCGAGTGGTTCGACGGCTTCCATCGTGCGGAGCTCGCGCACGAGATCGCTGATCACGGTGTCGTTGCCGGCGTACCGGAAGTAGCGCCCACCGCCCTTCTCGGCGACGGAACGCAGGGTCTCCTCCACGAGGCGACTCACGATCGGAGTGCCCGCGGCGCTCCGCAGGTAACCGGTGAACTTCCCGTTGTTCGCGTCGTACGTCGGGATCTGCCCGCCGGTGGTCGTCCCAATACCGACCGCGTAGATGCGTGCACCCTTGAGCTCGCGGGCCTCGGGCACGTCGCTGTTCGTGATCTCGCCATCGGAGACGAGCACGATCGCGCGCTGCCGCAGCGGATCAAGGTCCGGCGAGAACGCGCCGAGCGCGGACTCGAGGCCGGCGCGAAGCGACGATCCCTCTGTCAGGCGCAGTCCGCGCCCGGAGTTGTCGAGGACCTCGCCGAGGACGCGCGGGTCCGTTGTCGGGGGGTAACGGACGGCCCCCTGCCCCTTGAAGAGAACGAGTGCCACACGGCTGCCGATCATCTGGCGCCCGAGCTCTTCCGAGAAGTGCCGCGCGGCACGCAACCGGTCGGGTACGACGTCCTGCGTGGCCATGCTCTGCGATACGTCGACGGCGAGGGCGATATCCACGCCGAGCCGTCGCGCGGCGCGAGCGCGCAGGTCGACGTATGGACCGGCGAGCGCGATGACGAGGCTCGCGAGCGCGAGGAACACGAACGTCGTCTTGAGCCACCAGCGCGTTCCGCTCCGCGACACGAGGGCAGCCGCGCCACCGAACGACCGGACCGCGCGGATGCGTGCGCGATACGCGAGAGCGACGAGCACCGCGATCAAGGGAAGTGCCGCGAGCAGCAGGAGCATCTCCGGCCGCGCGAACCCAACGGCTGGAATGGTCACGGCGTCCTCCGGAAGACCGTGAGCGCGAGGACGAGCTGCAGCGCGAGGAGTCCCGCGCCGGCGGCCACGAATGGCAGCGAGACATCGTCGGTGGAGATGAACGCGCGCGTGCCGACGCGTGCCTTCTCGAGGGTCTGGATCTCGCGGTATACATCGCGGAGCGCGGTCTCGTCGGACGCTCGGTAATAGAGACCACCGGTCATCTCGCTCATCCGCTTCATGGTCGCCTCATCGACATCCGCGCGCGATCGCGCCGCCACCGCACCGATCGTGTACAGGCGCACGCCGAGCAGCTTCGCGATCTGCGCGGCCTCGGTCGGCGCGATGTCACCGGCATTGTTCGAACCGTCGGTGAGGAGGATCGCGACCTTGCTGCGGGCGCTGGACTCGCGCACGAGGAGGAGGCCGGTCGCGAGCCCGGTGCCGATCGCCGTTCCGTCGCGAAGTGGCCGGCCCGCGGCGAGCGGCTCCACCAGGCGCTGCGCCGCCGTGTAGTCGAGCGTGAGCGGGCTGAGCACCATGGATTCCGCGCTGAAGATCACGATGCCCACGCGGTCGTTCTTCAGGCCGCCGAGGAAGTCGTGCACCACCCTCTTGACGACCTCGATGCGCGACTGCCCGCCGAGATCGGGTGTCGACATCGAGGACGAAGTGTCAAGCACGACGACGATGTCGATCCCCTCGGCCGGCACGTCGAAGGCGGCCTGGACGACGGACGGCGCCGCGAGCGCGACGATGAGCGCGGTCGCGGCCAGCACGCGCAGCGGCAGCAGCAGCCAGCGCGTCCGGACGCGCCAGCTGCCGTGAGCGCGTGGCACGAGCCCGAGCGAGGAGAAGAGCACGCCCCCGCTGCGACCGCGTTCGCGGCGGAGCTCGAGCGCGGCCGCGATCACCACGATCGCGAGCAACGGGAGCGCCCACGGCGCCTCGAAGCGGATCTCCGTCCCGAAGATGCGTGTGCTCACTGCGGCCTCAGCGCCGCGATCTCGTACTCCTCCGCCGTCGCCGCGCGCCGCACCACGTCGAGGGCCGCGCGGACGGCGTTCTGCGCATGCGCCGGATACGGGATCGCATGGCGGAACCGCACCTCGTCGCCTTCGCGCAGGATGTCGTAGATGGCGCTCGCCTGTGTTCGGTCGACGCCCGCGCGTTCGAGCGCGGCGCGCAGCTCACGGGTCGTGTGGCCGGGATCGATCCCGAAGCGCTGGACCGCGTAGCGGCGGAGGCTCGCGGTGAGGAGCGCGTAATGCTCGGCCGTCTTCCCCTTCTCCGGCAGGCGCTGCTCCGCGAGCGCGTCGAGCTCGCGCAGCGCCCGCTGCACCGGCGTGAGGCGCTCCTCCGCCGACAAGGGCGCACGTCGCCGCAAAAGCATCCAGAAAATGAAGCCCGCGAGCACCGTGAATGCGGCCACCGCGACGATGCCCAGGACGATGCGCGCGAGCTTCGCGGCGAACGCCTCGGGCAGGTCGACCTGCGGCTTCAGCGGCTTCACGTCCGAGGTGTCCTCGCCGTCCCTGATCACGGTGGCGATGTGCAAGACAAACGGCGCGGTCACCGCGACGCCCGTGACGCCGTTCGGACCGCTGTACGGGATCCCGATCGGCGGCACGGAGAGATCGCCGACGACCCATGCCGTGACGCGATAGCGGAAGGTCCAGCGGGCGATCCCCGCGGGGCGCGACGAGCGGCCGGACGGCAGGACCTCGAGCACTTCGAGATCGCCGATGGTGTGCGCGATCGTCGGATCGCCCACCTGATATCCCGCCTCGGCATCCGCGTACACGGTGAGGAACGCCGGTTCGCCGACGGTGATCGTCGCGCGATCGAGCGTTGCGGCCGCGTTGACCGGGTCCGCGGCCGCTGCGATTCCCGCCACGGCGAGCGGCAACGAGAACACGAGCGCGAGGACCAGCCGTTTCATGTGCGCCGCGTCCGCGCGTTGAACAGCGCCATGAGCGCGGGGACGAAGGGACGATCGGTGTACAGATCGATGCTGTCGATATTCATCCGCGCCAGAGCCTGCCGGCGTTCGGTTCGCCGGCGCCGTGCCGTGCTCGCGTATTCCTCGCGCAGTCGCCGATCGCTCGTGTCGACGTGCGCGATCCTCCCGGTCTCGGCGTCCTCGAGCGCGACGACCCCGACGTTCGGCAGCTCGAGCTCGCGCGGGTCGTTGAGCACCAGCGCGATGACATCGTGCTTGCGGCCGAGCATGCGTACCGCGGGATCGTCCACGAGACCGACATCGAGGAAATCTGAGACGAGGAAGACCACGCTGCGCTTCTTCGTGATGTTGATGAGGAAGCGCGCGGCCTCCGTCATCTCGGTCCGGACGCGGCGCGGTGGCGCGAACAGGAGCTCGCGGATCACCTGCAGCAGATGTTCGCGTCCGCGCCGCGACGGCATCCACTCCTGGAGTCCTTCCGCGAAGCGGAGGAGTCCGACCCGGTCGTGGCTGCGCATCGCGGTCATCGCGAGCAGCGCCGCGACCTCCGCCGCGAGGTCGCGCTTGCTCTGATCGACCGAGCCGAACCACGAGGATGCCGAGATGTCGACGGCGAGAAGGATGTTGAGCTCGCGGTCCTCACGGAACTTCTTGATGTAGGGCGTGCCCATCCGCGCGGTGACATTCCAGTCGATGCTGCGGATGTCGTCGCCCGGCTCGTACTCGCGGACCTCTTCGAACTCGAGCCCCGATCCGCGGAAGACGCTGCGGTAGGTCCCGAGGAGCGCCTCGTCGGCCAGGATGCGCGCTTTGATCTCGACCTGGCGAATGCGTCGGAGCACGTTCGCTGGAAGGGCCTGTTCGCCCCGGACGCCGCCGTGAGCGCGTGTCGTCGCGATCACGATCAGGGGAGCGGGACCTTGTCCAGCACCTTCGCGATAACGGACTCGGGCGTGACCTCCTCGGCCTCCGCTTGGTACGTGACGATGAGACGGTGGCGCATCACGTCGGGCGCGACGGCCTTGATGTCATCGGGCAGCACGTAATCGCGTCCCTCGAGGAACGCGTTGGCGCGGGCCGCGAGCGAGATGAAGATCGAGGCGCGTGGTGAGACGCCGTACGCGATCATCGGCCCGAGGTCGCTCAGGCCGAACTGCTCGGGCTCTCTCGTCGCGAACACGATGCGAACGACGTAGTCCTTGAGGGAGTCCTCCATGTGGACCTGCTTTACCGCCGCGCGTGCGTCGAGGACGGCCTTCGGCGTGGCAACACGCCGGACCTGCGGCGCCGCGCCGATCGTCTGGCGATCCATGATCTCGCGTTCTTCCTGCTGCGTCGGATACCCGATGACGACCTTCATCATGAATCGGTCGACCTGCGCCTCCGGCAGGCGATACGTTCCTTCGTGTTCGATCGGGTTCTGCGTCGCAAGCACCATGAACAGCTCACCGAGCGGATGCGTCGTCCCGCCGATGCTCACCTGCTTCTCCTGCATCGCCTCGAGCAGCGCGCTCTGCACCTTGGGCGGCGCGCGGTTGACCTCGTCGGCGAGAAGGATGTCGGTGAAGATCGGGCCGAGGCGCGGCCGGAATGTCTGGTCGGCCGGGTTGTAGATCATCGTTCCGTTGAGGTCAGCCGGCAGAAGATCCGGCGTGAACTGGACCCGCTTGAAGCTCGCTTCGATCGTGTCCGACAGCGTCTTCACGGCGAGCGTCTTCGCGAGTCCGGGAACGCCCTCGATGAGGAGGTGCCCGTTACAGAGAAGACCGAGCAGCAGGCGATTCACCAGGTAGTCCTGCCCGACGATCACCTTGCGGATCTCGTGCAGGACAGGGGCGATGAAGTCCCCCCGCCGCAGGACCGCGTCGTTCGACGTGGGCGGCCGGTACGTCTTCATCGTCCCACAGCGTACCGGCTGGAAGTGGCTTCGGTTCGCTTCGCGCCAAAAGGCGCGCCGGTCAGCGCTTCAGCTCTTGGAGCACTTCCTGGGCGTGGCCATCCGGCTTCACCCCGTACCACGCTTTCTTCACCTTCCCGCGCTCGTCCACCAGGAACGTGGAGCGGATCACGCCCTCGCCGCGGCCCGGCCGGTCGCCCCATGCGCCGTACGCATCGTGGGCCTTACGGTCCGGATCGCTGAGCAGCGGGAACTTGAGCTTGAACTTCTCCTGGAACGCGCGGTGCGACGCGGCGTCGTCGCGCGAGACGCCGAGCACGGGGATACCCAGCGACTGGAACGCGGTGAGGTTGTCGTTGAACTGGCAGGCCTCGACCGTGCACCCGGGTGTGTCGTCCTTTGGGTAGAAGTACACGACGTACTTCTTCCCGCGCATCGCGTCGGTCGAGACAAGCTTGCCGTTCTCGTCGGTCAACGCGAACGTCGGAGCGGCGTCGCCGGAACTCAGCTCCATGGGTCTTCTCCCTCTCGGTGGCTTGTTCTGAGTCTATGAGGCGGCCGCGATCCGCGATGCGGTCCGGCGTGCGAGCGCCATGACCGTGAGCATCGGGTTCACGCCTGACGCGCTCGGGAACGCGCTCGCATCGGTGACGTAGAGACCCCGCACGTCGTGGACCTGGCCGTCGGGATCGGCGACCGACGTCGCCGGATCCAGGCCGATACGACAGCTCGACATCTGATGCGCCGAGAAGAGCGCCACGCGGTTCGTCACGACGCCGCGGCGCTCGATCTCCGCGACGAACGGCTCGATCGGTCCGCCGGCGTGCTCGAGCGGCGGCGTGTGCAGCGTGAACACGCGGCGAGCGCCGGCGGCGGCGTGGATGCGCGCGCACTCGCTCATCCCGCGGGTCAGACGGCGGCGGTCATGAAGGGCACACGAGTAGTCGACGATCGGCTCGCCTTCGCGATCCACACGCACCCGACCCTCCGTCTCATCACGCACGATCGCGATGAACGGCGCGATGTGCCGCGCGCCCGCCGCGCGGGAGCGGTGCGCCTCGCTCCCCCACCACGGGAACGACGCCGCGAGGATGCCCGGATACCCCTGCGGGATCTCGATGCGGAACCCGAAGCCGTTGTCCACATCGGCGAACTCGTCCCCGAGCACCGACTGCGGCACCCCCGACCACACGCCGCCGAGGTCCTCGTCATACGCCCCCGATGTGACGGAGACGGGATGCACGTGCAGGTGCCGGCCCGCCTGCGCCGTCGCGATGCCGGATCGAAGGAGCAGCGCGGGCGAGAGGAGCGCGCCTCCGGCAAGCGCGACGACCGGCGCGCGCACTCGCAGCTCGCCTCCGTCGACGCGCGCGACGACGCCGGTCACGCCGCCACCCTGCGTCTCGATGCGCCGCGCCTCGGTGACCTGCAGGATCTCCGCGCCGCGCGCGCACGCGTCTGCGAGATACGTGCGCATGGTCGAACGCTTTGCGGCGCGGCGGCAGCCCAGCGTGCACGGTCCGCACGCGGCCACGTCCATCCCCTCGGTAGTGCAGCCACTGACGTTGCGCGCGATCGTGGCAGTCGACAGCCCCAGCGCGCGCAGGCCTCGCTCGAGGACGGCGTTGGGTCCATTCCGCGCGCTCTCGTCGGTGTTCACGTGGATCCGCGCGGAGACCGCGTCGTAATGCTCGTCGAGGTCATCGATGCCCGCCCGGTGCCAGTCCTCGCGCACGCGCGCGGGGATCCGAAGCGAGGTGTTCCAGTTCACGATCGTGCCGCCACCGACAGCGGAGCCGGCGAGCAATGCGATGCCGCGGTCGCTCGTCGCGGCGATACCGCGGTCGACGAAGAGCGACGCATACCCGGCGAGCTCTCGTCCGTCGAAGTCGCTCTCGATGCGCAGCGCCGCGCGCTCGAGGACGACGACGCGTTTTCCCGCGGCCGCGAGCTCCGCGGCGACCACGCTGCCGCCCGCACCCGATCCGATGACACACACGTCCGCGACGACCGTCTCGCCCGGGACTCCGCGCCGCGCGATCAATCTGGCTGGTTCGGCGGGGCGGTCGAGCGGCGGACGCGTGTAGCCCGTGAGCGCCGCGTACGGCGAGCCGTCCTGGCCATACGTATAGAGAAGGACGAGCCGCTTCATCACCTGGAACGCGCGACGCTTCAGTGGCAGGGGGCTGGCGGCCCAGCGCTTCAGGTACTCCTCGCGCTCGGCCTGCGCGAGCGTCGTGAAACGGATGGCGCGGCCGGTAAGAGCGAAGTTGAGGATGGGCGACTCGATCGTGTCGAGGAGCTGATCGAGCTCGGCGACGAGCGCGGGACGGCCAAGCGCCGTGACCTCGGAACGGAGCACGCGATCGACGCCGAGCCCGCTCGCGCTGGGGAGGTCGCCCACAGCCGGAACGAAGGCGTCGCATAGGGCCTCGAGCGTGCGATCGCGATCCGACATCGCGACGGAGGCTAGTGCTTCGGCAGCTCCGCGTGCCGGCCGATGACCGGAAGCGACTCCCCGACCGCAAGGAGCACCGGCACGATGCGGCTCTGCAGCAGCTCGGGCCGCACGGTCTGCTCGTAGAACGCGAGCGTCGCGTCGAATTTCGCGAGCTGGTCAGCGGCGACGGGCGAGCTGGATGCGGCGGTCGCCATGGCCTTCAGCACCGCAGGGTCCGCGAACATCCCGAGCGCGGGATTCGCGGCGGCGAGCGCCTGCACCGCGGAGACGTCCTGGATCTCGATCGTCGCCTTCCCGTGCAGCGGGGATAGCCATCCATCTACGGCGAGCACGCCGAGGACCGCGACGTACACGCCGACCGAGGCCGTCACCGCACCGAGCGGGATGCCCACGGCCTGATCGAGCCGGCGCAGTGCCGGCACCTTGTACACAAGTCCGATGAGCACGCCACCAACGCGACCCAGGAGCATGCCGCCGATGAAGAGCGCGACCGCGCCGAGCCCAAGGCCGGCCGTCCCGGTGGGCACGATGCCGTTGAGGGGGCCGGCGTACAGCGAGGCGATCGAGAACAGCGCGCCGCCGAGCGCGATGAGCGGAAGGACGAAGCCCTTCCGCCAGCCCGCGATCGCGCCGAGGGCGATCGCTCCGATGATCACGAGGTCCGCCATGGCCCGGGAGTCTACTGATGGAGCAGCGACAGCTGCTCCAGAAAGCCGGAACCGAAGGTGTAGGTCACGTGTCAGGATTCGCGCGAATGTCTCGGATCGGGATCGCGCTCGGGACCGTGCATGACCGTCCGTTCACGGAGGTCGCGGCCTTCGCGCGCACGGCCGAGGAATGCGGCTACGAGGCCATCTTCGTGCCCGAAGCGTGGGGCCGCGACGCCTTCGTAACGCTCGGCGCGCTCGCCCGTGTAACGGAACGCATCGCTTTGGGCACCGGCATCGTGAACGTCTACAGCCGCACTCCGGCGCTTCTCGCGATGGCCGCGGTCACGCTCGACGAGATCTCCGGTGGCCGCGCGATCCTCGGCCTGGGAACGTCGGGGCAACGCGTCGTCGAAGGGTGGCACGGCGTTCCGATGGCGCGACCGCTGCGACGCCTGCGCGAGGTGACGGAAGCGGTGCGCGCGATCGTGAGCGGATCGCGTCGCGGTTATGCCGGCGAGACGCTGAGCGTCGCGCCCGGCTTCGGCGTCACGCTCGCGCGGGTGAGGGACCGCATCCCGATCTTTCATGCGAGCCTCACGCCGCGCGGCGTGCAGCAGTGCGCGGAGGTCGCTGATGGCTGGCTCCCGTACTTCGCGAGCCCAGACACCCTGCGCGCCGATCTCGCGACGATCGAGGACGTGCTTCGCGCCGCGGGCCGCCAGCGCTCCTCGTTCACCGTTGCGCCGTTCCTTCCGGTCCTCGTGAGCGATGACGACGCGGCTCCACGCGCGGTGCTCCGGCGTCATCTCGCCTTCTACATCGGGGGGATGGGGCGTTTCTATCGTGAGACCGTCGCGCGTCACGGGTTCGGGGACGCGGCCGAGGAGATCCGGCGCCTATGGGATGCGCGTGAGCGCGATGCCGCGGCCGCGGCCGTGACGGATGACCTGCTCGACGCGTTCGCGATCGTCGGCGACGCGGCGCACTGTCGTGCGCGACTCGACGACTATCGCGCGGCCGGCGCGGACCTCCCGATCGTGGCGCTTCCGGGAGACGTTCCGCTCGCGGACGTCGAGCGCACCGTCCGCGCGCTCCGGATGTAGACGGCTAGCGCCAGGCAGCGACGATGGCGGCCATGATCATCTGACCGAGCAGCCCATGCGCCGCATCGATCGCGAAGAGACTCCACGGTCGTTTCGTGATGACCGTGTTCGCGGCGAAGGCCGCGCCGAAGAATCCAACGCCCACGAGCGCTCCGAGCACGAGTCCGTCGGCGAGCGTTGACGCGCCGAGCGACCGCGCGAGGACGGCCAGCGTCCAGGCATTGACGAACGCGGCGAGGATCGAGATCACGAACTCAGGGCCGGGCCGCATCGGCTCGTTGGGCCTGCCGATCAGCGCCATCCAACGCGCGCCGAACACCTGTGGCAGGAAGAACACGAAGCCGAACACCATCACGGCGATCGTCGCGACCACGACAGCGATGTAGTTGACGCCGAGATCAAGAGACACAGTTCCCTCCCGTGTCGCACCGTGCGACGGCGGGATGCTATTCCTTGGGCGGCGACGCTATGGGCGGGTCAGCGCCTTCTTCGACAGGGTCTCGTCGAGGAGCGCCGCGACGCGCTGGCGCGCGAGCTGCTCGGCCTCTTCCCACCACTGGACGAGGCGCTGCTCCTGCTCGCGCTGGCGCTCGCCGAGCTGGAACTCGAATTCCTTGAGCTGCCGCATGAGGCGTTCACTGAAACGCTGCTCCTCACCGAGAAGCTCGCTCTCGATCCGCTGGCTCTCCGACCTGCGCCACGCCTCGAGCCGCTCGGCCTCTTCGCGACGCCGACCTTCGAACTCGGCGTGAAGCCGATCTTCGGCCGCCTCGTAGCGGCGCCGGGTCTCGACGAGCTCCACCGTGAGCGCGCCGTTGAGACGCTCGGCGAGGTTTCGCGGCTGCTCGGCGGACCAGATCCTGTCTGATTCCTCGCGCCTGCGCGCGATCGCTTCCCGTTCGAGGCGCTCCGCTTCAGCGATGCGCCGCTCGGCCTCGGCGCGTTGAAGCTCCATCGACTGCATGAGCTCGGCGCGCCGTGTGCGGAGCTCCGCCTCAAGCCGCTCCAGGCCTTCGGCGCGGCGTCGAGCAAGCTCGGACGCGAGGGCTCCAGCTGTCGCATCGATCACTTCGGTCGGCGTCTCTTCAATGACCGAGTGCGGCATCGGCTCGGGATCGAGGGCGTCGGCTGTCGCATCGCGGGTCGCCTGCTCCGCCGCGGTCGTGACGCCGCCGTGCTCGTTCCACACGAGCTCACCACGTGCGGCCGCATCTGGACGTCGGCTGATCAGTGAGGTGTGCCGCGTTGCGCCATCGTCCGGCTTCTCGATCATCCCCAAACCCCCGCTAGTTCGTCAGGTTAGGTGTATCGCCCCGCTGTCATAGCGCGCATCACCTGAGAGGGGGTAGCAGCCGCGTTGCGGACGTACGGGCGGCGCGGGCCGGGCTACTCGGCTGGGTGCTCTTCGCCCTCTTCGCTGTGCCCGTTTTCCTGCGTCGACCGGCCGCTTGGCACGAGCTCGCGACCGTTAGCGAAGCCCTTGCCCTTCTTATTGCGCTCGCGGCGATCCGTCGACGCGACCGTCACCATCGCGCGCGCACCGCCGGTCATGCGCGAGTTGCCCTCGAACACGGCGCCCTTGTCCATGACCAGGGACGGAGCGTAGATATCCGCTTGGACGCGCGCGGTCGCGCGGAGCACGATCGAATCGCTGGCATTGACGTTCCCGTTGATGTCGCCCTTGATCTCGACCGAGCCGCAGTTGATGGTCGCCGAGACCTTGGCCCCTTCGCCGATGATCAGGAGGTCGGTCGTCGTGATCTCGCCGGTGAACGTTCCGTCGATACGGACCTGACCCTCGAAGTGGAGCTTGCCCTCGAAGACCGAGCCGGCGCCGAGCAGCGCGTTCAGCGCCGCGGTCGAGCTTGACTGCCCAAGATCACGCATGGGTACCTCCTGTCGCGCTACAAAGAACGCTCGGAGGCCACCGGATGCTACGGGCGGCTACGGCTCCTGGCGGGGCGGGCGGCCGCCACGCAGCAGGCCGGCGTAGATCCCCGGGGTCGAACCCGCGATAGCCACCGCTCCGACCGCGTTCGCGTAGAACTCAGCGGGGCCGACCCCACCGATGATCGCGTAGGCGTACCCCTGGGCGGCCATGGCGTGGAGCGTCATGAGGAGGAGCGCCGTCCCGATCCCCTGCTTCCGCTCCGATTCGAGCACGCCGGTCGGGCCAAAGAACGCCTTCGCGGTGGCGTCGTAGCACGCGAATCCGAGGATCTCCTGCCCGCGCTGGGCGCGGAAACAGGAGATGGGAAGGCGCGCGAAGCTGACCTCGCATTCGCTCGCCCACCCCTCACCGAACTGCTGGCGCACCCACGACACGACCACGTCCTTCTCAGGCGCGATGGCGCGGCGGACGTCGACCCCGGCCTGATGGAGCGTGGCGACGCGAGCTGACGCCTCGGGGATGTCGTAGAGGCGGACGAGCATGTCCTGCACGGCCGGCGGACTATAGCCCCGCTTCAGCTTCGCCCACGCTCGCTCAGATAGTGATGCCACAGGAGGCGCGCCGCGGCCGCGCGGTGCGGACTCCAGGCGCGTGCGCGGCGAGCGAGTGCTTCCGGCGATGGTCGCTCGCGCAGCTTCCACAGCTGGCGCACCGCCTCCAGCAGCGCGAGATCGGCGGTCGGGAAGACGTCCGAGCGACGCAGCGCGAAGAGCAGGTAGCACTGCGCGGTCCACGGTCCAACGCCGTGCAGCGCATCAAGCGCGGCGGCCGCGTCGACGTCCGGCAGGATGGCGATCGCATCGAGATCGAGCGCCTTGCCCTCGAGCTGCGCCGCAAGCGCCGCGAGGTAAGCGGACTTCTGGCGCGTCACGCCGAGCGCCCGCATTCCCGCTGCGCCCAGCGTCGCGACATTTGCCGGCGTGACATGGCAGGTCGCGTTCGCGATCCGCGCGTACATCGCGCGCGCCTGCGCGAGCGAGACCTGCTGCTCGAGCATGAGCAGCGCGAGCGTTTCGAAGCCGGGCTCGCGCGGCCAGAGCGGCGGAGGGCCGTGTCGTTTCACGATGCGCGCGAAACGCGGCTCGACGCGGGCGAGCGTGCGGACGGCGCGAGCGAGTGCGGGCTCATCCAAAGTAGTGACCTGACGAGAGATCCCGCGAGCGCGCATTCTCCGACGATAGGCCGTGCGGCGACTTCGTTGTCGCACGGCATCGGGTCGATATGCGGTGCTGAGCAGTCGCTCCGTCAGAGACACCAGCGCGTCCAGCTTGAACGGTTTCGAGAAGAAGGCATCCGCACGTATTCGCGCCGCGGTCTCGGTGGCTCTCCCGGTGCCGCTGACGACAATGATCCGAGCGCGGCTGCCCGGGATGCGGCGATATGCGTTAGCGAGGCGCCGTCCAGACCGGGCAACGCAAGGTCGAGAACGAGCGCCTTCTCAGCCGTAGGCGAAGCGTCGTACCGACTGCAACAAGAGCTCGAGATCGAAGGGCTTCCCAACGAATTCGTCGACGACCAGATCCTTCGCGATCGGGTCCCCTCGCGAAGCTCCGCTGATCACGATGACCTTCGCGCGGCCGCCTGAGCGCCGGTACAGGTGAAGGAACTCCCCGCCGTTCATTCCGCCGCTCAAGAAGAGGTCCAGGAGGATCACATCGGGGTCTCGTCGTGCGGCCTGTTCCCGCGCCAGGTAGCCGGTCGCGGCCTCGACGACCTCGTAGCCGCTCTCGCGCAGAGCGAACCCCAACATCCGCATGGCTTCGGCGTCGTCCTCGACGATCAGGATCCGTTTCATTTGCCTAGGCGCATCTTACGTGTCGGGTCTGCGTGCGGGTCGACGCCTTCACCGAGAAGCGAGCTACTTGCCGGCCATGAGGCGCAGATACCCGCCAAGGAGTTGCGGGTAGATCCTCACGGGGAGCCCGGAGTCGGCAAGCTGTTGCACGCGCGACTCCCCGTCGCCACCGAGACCCGCGGCGGCATCCGCCGCATCTGATCACAGGAACCGCGCCGTAGCTGGCGAGCGTCCGGCCAAGGACCCACCCGCAGCTACATGGGCGACCCGCCCATCACGAACTGGGCAACCGCCGGGATCGTCGCGACTGCGATCCCGAATCCCACAAGCACCACCGCGACCCCCTTCGCGACGGCCGGCGTCGGCGCGAGGACCTTCTCACTGAAGATGACAGCCGCAACTGCGGCCATCCACCCGACACTGGCAAGTCCGACCGCAAGCAGCACGAGCATGAGGCCCACGCAGCAGCCCAGGCAGACCACGCCCTCGTCGATCCCCATAAGCAGGGCGCCCCTCACGCCTGGCCGGAAGCCACGGAAGAGCCAATGAAATGGAGACCGACAGTGCGTGAGAAGCGCGTCCTTCATTGGGGTCAACTGATACAGGCCCGCCGCGCCAATCACGGCGCCGAGGAACACCTGCGGCGCAGCTTGAACCACGGGAATCTCGACGATGAGCGGCACAAGCAGCGCGACGAGCACGTATGCGCCGACCCCGACGGCGCTCCAGATCATCAGATATCCAGCCACGAAGACCGCCGCCAGCAGTGGCCACGTTCCGGTCCGCTGCCGCGTGTATTGCGCGTACACAAGCACCACCGGAGCGAATGCGGGGAACATCATCGCGGCCATCATCACGACCCACGTAGCGAGGAAGATTGCGAAGCTCGCCGGGGCTGGCCCAGCGGACATCGTCATCGAGCTGCTTTGTGTGGCCACGTAGGCCCACGCGACGGCAGCGAGCGCGAGGAGCGTAACGAGGATCACTACGGCCGCCCCCGTCAACGCCAGGCGACCGAAACGAGCTTCGAAGTTGGGAGCCGTGGAACTCAAGGGCGGTACCCCGTTAGAAACGGTGAGGGCCCGCGCAGCCGGCTACTTCGTCACGCCTCGTACTTGAACTCCGTCGTAAATCCGTTCGTGCCCGACCCCTCGAACTTCCAGGCGCCGTCGTAACGGATCCGTCCGGCCCTCGCGACTCGCACCGGCTGTGGAACGATACCCAGGGCCGGGTTGCTGATCACCGGCGCCGTCTTGCCGTCCCCTCCCGTTAATTCTTCGCTGTTCATCTCGAGAAGCTTGCCCACCTTCAGCTGTCGCTTGCCGTTGGTCTTCTCGAAAGAGATCGGCGCCGCCGTCACCCCCGTTACCGTTCCAATGAGCGGCACGACGGCGGCAAGGTGACCCCCTGCTTGTCCGGAGAAGATGGCGCCCAGAGCTTTAGCCTGGTCAGGCTTGGCCCGCTCGTCTAGATACAGAGCGACCTTCCATCCGCCATCGGTCATCTTCTTGGGCGAGTACAAGGCGAGCGCGACGTTGAGGTTCGAAAGATCAACGCCATCCTTTGTTCCGCGCGTGATGTGCCATGCTGCGAAGGCTTGGCACGAGTCGTTCGTCGCTGGGCTCAGCATGATGCATTGACACGCCACCGTGCAGTTGCAGGTCTCGAAGTAGTCGCCCTCGACGGAATAGCTCATTTATGCCGACCTCCCCGTTGCGCGATCGCGCGCAGTGTACGTACGCCGGACTTTACGCGGCGCGTTCGGGAGGCGGTGGCCGCTAAGGAAGCAGCTTTTCGGCTGAGCACGATGGCGCGGGCGTCCGGTCGAGGCTCTTCAAGGCCGGAGAGGATGACTTCGCGAGGCTGTAGCCGCGGCTCGATCGGCACTTCAGCAGTGGGCACGTCGAGGTGCGCGATACGATCTCGGACGCGGGCCGCGTCGTCCACCTCTAACGCGCAGCCACTCTCAAATGTGGGAACAGTGGCCCATTGTTGCCGCGTCGCGGGTCGCGGGGTTGGTCGCGAAACCGCCGGGGTCAAGCACGCGGAAGTGGTAACAGCTCGGCTCCTTCAGGACGAGCGCGGCTGGCTCCGGTTTGCGGGTTAATAAGGAGCAAGGGAGCCGCTGGCGGCCACGGGCTAACGAGGCGGACCCTCACTCGAGGCACTCGTAAACCGCGGCTTCGAGGCGCGTGCGGAAGCCCGAGTTCAACTTGTTCATGACGTAACTGAACGCGAGCTTTCGCTCTCGGTCGGCGAGGCCGAACGCGCCCCCGATCCCGCCATGACCGAACGTCGCGACGGATCCGCCATTAGGAAGCGCTCGGGTATAGAGCATGAACCCGGTAGCAAAGCGCAGCGGAGACCCGCCGGCCATCATCGGTTGCATGCCCGGTCCGATCTGGACGGTCGCACGGTCGATCGTGTCGGGACGCAGGATCCGGACGCCGTCGAGCTCGCCGCCGCGCGCGAGCGCGCCGTACACCCGGGCGACGCCCATCGCAGTCGCGTGTCCGTTGGCGGACGGAACCTCCGCGGCCCGCCAGTTGCGCGAGTTCGGGCCCCACATCGCGTTGTCCTCCGCACGCTCCTCGGGGCTCAGCCCCGGAGCAGCGTCAAGGGGCGTTACCACCTGCCCCTGGACGAGCGTCGCGCAGCGCGCATCGTGCTCCGGCCCAACGCCCAGCAGGAAATCGGCTCCGAGCGGCCCGCACACCTCCTCGCGCAGGTACGTGCCGATCGTGCGTCCGTCGATCCTGCGCAGAACCTCGCCGTTCAGGTAGCCCCACGTGACCCAGTGGTAGACCTGCTGCGACCCAGGCTCCCACTCCGGTGCGGCCTCGGCGAGCGCGGTCGTCACCGCCGTCCAGTCGTTGGCGACGTTGCGTGGCAGCCGCGGCGCCGTGGGCAGACCGGCCTGGTGGCTGATCAGCAGGCGCATCGTTATGTCCTGCTTCCCGTTCTGCGCGAACTCGGGCCAGTACTTCGCCACCGGAGCGTCGAGGTCGAGCAGTCCCTGCTCGATGAGGCGGTTCATGCAGACCGACGCCATGCCTTTGGTCACCGAATACACGTTGACGATCGTGTCTCGCTCCCAGGGGCGCGTCCGCTCTTCGTCGGTCCAGCCGCCCCACAGATCGATCACGGGCTCGCCGTCGATCAGCACCGCGACGCCAGCGCCGATCTCGCCGCTCTCGAAGCTGCGCTCGAAGACGTCCCGCACTTTCGCGAACGTCTCGTCGCAGGTGCCGCGCACGGGTGCGCTCATCTGTCTCCCCGAGGATGCGCCACGTGGTAAGGGCTGGAGCATAGGGGCTTGTGAGTGACCTGTCGGACCTGTGGCGTCCGACTCTGCGGCGTTTCATCAGGCCTGAGTCACATACGCCGAACCTCGGAGCGGAAGACGGGGGGGTCAAGCACGCGGAAGTGGTAACCGTCCGGCTCGTTCAGGACGATCGCGGGTGGCTCCGAATCGCGAGCTGAGCCGCTTGTCGGCAGGAATGATCTAACTCCCGCGCACCGTCTCCTCGCGCAACGCGGCCGTCGCCGCCACCACGTCGCGGGCGATCTGTTGCGAGAGCTCCCAGCCCGACGGGAAGCGCATGTCGTCGCGCACCCGGCGCACGAAGAACACCTGCACGGACTCCCCGCGGAGCTCTGTTTCACGCTCGAGGAAATGCAGCTCCAGGTGCCGCTCGACGGCGCCGCTCGCGCCCGCGGACAGCGCGAGATTCGCGACCGCGCCCACGCGCTCACCCTCCACGACGGCCCACACCGCGTAGACACCGTCGCGGGGCACGAGCCGGTCCGTCGGCAGGAGCAGGTCGATCGCGGGATGGCCGAGCCCTTTCGCGCGCAGTCGACCGTCCGGGGCCGCGCGGCCGACAAGGGAGTAGGTCCGACCGAGAAGGCGATCCGCATCGGCGACGTCGCCAGCCAGCAGCGCATTGCGGACGAGTGCGGCGGTCACGGCCCGGCGCTCGGAATACACGGTGTCGATCACGTCGACGACAAAGCCGTGCCTGACACCGAGGGACACGAGCGTCCGTATGTCGCCGACCCGGTCGTGCCCGAAGCGGAAGTCTGCGGCGACGATCACTCGACGCACCTCACCGGCGTCCGTCACGCGCGATACGAACTCATCCGGCAGCTGGTGGGCGAAGTCATCGGTGAAGCGGACGATGACGACGGCATCCGCGCCCGCCTCGAAGAGAAGCTGGGTCCGCTCGGCCGTATCGGTGAGCGCCGAGCGAGGCGCCGCCGGCGCGAGGTACTCGATCGGGATCGGGTCGAAGTGCATCGCGAGCGCGGTGGCGCCGTCCCGGCGCGCGGTATCGCGGAGCGCCCGAAGGGCCGCCCGGTGGCCGATGTGGACGCCGTCGAATTCCCCGATCACGAGGTGCAGCGACCCGCGCGGCCAGTCGTCGTACTCGCGAAGAACGGGCACGGCGCGCGGTGCGGTCATGGGGTGCACGCCGACAGGCTAGGGGTTCCGCCCCGGGCGAGGTAAGTCCTCGCCGCCCAGTGCCCCCGTAGCATCTCTGGATCACGGAGCGGGAGGAGGAATCGCCTGATCTGTTCCGCGAACCCGACGATCTTCGAACCGATCGCGCACACCGGCGGCGTCTTCGACGGGATCGGCTGGATGCTCTTGGGGATCGATATCGCGACCCGCGGCACGTGCGCTGGAAACGCACCGGCCGAAAGTATTGCTAAGTCCGTAATGACGGTCTGACTGAGCGGAAGACGGGACTCGAACCCGCGACCCTCACCTTGGCAAGGTGATGCTCTACCAACTGAGCCACTTCCGCATGCCCGAGTCGCTCCGGACGACTTCGATTATAGGACGGCGGCACTCCACGAGAGGAGCGCTACTGGCTCGGGATCGTCCAGTCCTTCGGCACGATGTGGATCCACGTCTGTCCCGGCGCGAGCCGCACCACTTCGCCGGCGGCGCTGCGGAGCGTGAAGACGTCGAAGATGTCGGGACGGGTCCATGTGACGTCCTGACGGAGGCCGTCGCGGAACACGGTCCCCTGCCCCGAACCGGTGAGGACCATGTCGAGCTTGGGGTTGCCGGCAGGATCGAGACCGAACGCCTCGGTGAAGTGAACCTCGGTCTGGATGATCACGATGTTCTTCGCCGCGATGACCTCGCCGTTCGCGGCGTCGACCTCCCGCACACCGTCGTCGAAGCGCGCATACGTCCGCGCGCCCTCGTTGTATTGGTAGCGGACGCCGAACAGCGCGCGGTACGGCACTGAGATCGAAGTCGCGGCGACGCTGCCCGCGAATCCGCCCGCAAGCGGATCGGTGATCGTCGGTGGAAGGAAGTCCCACGCGGGCACGTTCGCGGGCTGGTCCGCGTCCGGCGCGTTCGTCATCGCGTCCTGCAGCGCCCGATATGTCGTGAAGTAGTTGTACGGAGCCGGCCGGAACGCGACTCGGTAGCCCCACCCGTACCCGGGCTTGAGATCGACGTAGCGATGCGCCACCGCCTCGTCGTAATGGAGGGCCATCAACTCCTCGGGTCCACCGCCGGTGTACACGAGCGCGGCGTCGAGGCTCGGGAGGATCGGCATGTCGGTCATGCGCACACTGCGCACGGAGCCGATCACGTCCGGGTCACGCGATTGGAAGACCGCGGCGAGTCGCGTCGTCAATCCTTCGACCAGCCACTCGTAGACCTGATCTGCCTTGCTGATGCCGTAATGCGGCCGGGCGGTCGGATTGTTGTCGACCTTGACGTAGAGCGGACGCTTCGTGGCCGATCCGCCCGCTAGCGGCAGACCGTTGAGCGGCCAGCGCGGGCAGAGCGTCTGCTCGCTGTTCTCGGTGACCTTGAACGACCCGCCGAGGTTCTGCAGCAGAGAGCTGCGCGCGGCGAAGCCGTCCGTCGGCGCGAATCCGATCGCATCGACCCGCCGGTCGCCGTTCCAGTCACCGACGAGGAGTGCGGTCGCGCCGGCGCAACTCGATCCGGACGGCAGAGCGGCCCAGCCTGCCCAGCTGTTGGAGGGACGGAACCCCGCCGCGGCGTCGAAGACGTGGACGTGCGCGCTGCCATCCGGATCTCCGTACAGCGAAACAAGGTCGTCCTTGCCGTCACCGGTCACGTCCGCGGCGACGACCGATGCGCGGCCGAGGTCGTATTCACCCTCGGCGGTCTCGTAGACGTTGGTCTGCAGCTCGAGACCCTTCGCCGAGGGCTCGAAGACGTTCAGCCGAACGCGCGCGTTCGGGTATTGGTAGAGGGCCGCGAGCTGAGGCGCGCCGCCGCTACGCGTGAAGTGACCGACAGCGAGGCGCACCTTCGCAAGATCCACCTGCCCGGGTCCGGAGTCGTACACGCCCTGCGTGCCGTTGAACGTGAAGGCGGAGCCGGTCGACTCGAAGTAGTGGATACGCATGTCGAAGTTGTCATTCTGGTACGCGACGAGGACCGCGTCGCGGTCGTTCGCCGCGAACTTCCCCGCAACGATGTAGCGCGCGCGGCTCCATACGTAATCGTCCCCGCTCCACCACTGCTCCGGGGGCATGAACGACGTGCCCGTGGACTTGAAGACAAGCAGCTTCGAGCTGTTCGTGCCCGCGTCGTACAGCGCGACGAGGTCGTCCTTGCCGTCGAACGTGACATCCGCGACGGCGAACTTCGCGCGAGCCAGGGAGAACGAGCGCGGCCCTGCAGTCGTGAGCCATGTCGTTTCCGAGAACGTTTCGCCGTCGGCGTTGGCCTCGCGGACGGTGATCTTCAGGCTCGAGTCGCGGAGGGGGTCCTGCAGGATCGCGATCTGCGACTTGCCCGGCCCGCTGAAACCACCGCTGGCGGCGATGCTTGTCCCGAAAACGCCCACGGAGCGCACGTCGACGAGGGGACGCGGCGTCGGCGTTGGACTTGGCGTCGCCGGCGCTGATGCGGCTGCGCTCGAACGCTCGGGACTCGCCGACGGAAGTGGACTCGAGCAGGCGGTCAGGGCGGCGACCGACAAGGCGAGCAGCCTCACGGCGACGCGATGGTGGGTCCGCCCCTGCGGCACGCCCAGGTACTCGCGCACGGACCGTGCCAACTGGGCGATCAGACCTCGCCCTTGGAGGAGTCGGGGTCTATCTGGTGCGACGACATTCAGTGCCGAGGGCCAGAATTGAACTGGCGACACATGGTTCTTCAG